>DASROV010000410.1:0-4338 GCA_035646755.1 Trueperaceae bacterium
ACCCAGCGCTGCCGACGTTCATCACCACCCACGCCTACCTCTGGGACGAGCCGGACAAGGAGGGACACTTCCCCGACAATGCGCGGGAAGGGTTCCTCGACACGGAGGGGAACATCGCGCCCGACACCGCCAGCGGCGTGCTGGGGTTGTCGGCCGGACCCAACGGCTCCCATTCGAGTGACAGGTGCAGGAACCTGCGGCCGCCGGCCTCGAAGATCTGATACTGGCTGAGCCCGTCGACGTGGCTACCGCCGTACCAGTCGTACGCCGCGTAGCGTGACGGGCCGAAGTGGCCGTGAAAGGCCGCAGTCGAACTGGCCTTGTCCTCTTCGACCGCGTATTCGTGGTCTCCGAGCGACACCGAATACGGCACGACCCCGTCGAGCAGGTCAAGCCCGGCGAGCGCGGCGGACCACTGGGCCTCGTCGGGCGCGTCCCACACCACGTCACCGACCTGGGTGACGAACTCGATGTTCTGGTCGCCGACGTTCGCCACCAACCACTCGCCGATGCCCGCGATTAGCGGTGGGTACACGCCCGGTGCCTCCGCCTCCGCCCTTGCCATGGTCTGCGTGTCGGGTATCACGGCTATCGTGAACGGCTCGAGGATGGCGCCGGGCACCTCGACGACGAACGTGCCGACCACACCGACCGACTCTGGCAAGGAGGCGCTCACGACATACGACCCCGGATCGTGCGGAGCGGTGTAGACCGCGTGCTCGCCCTCGCCCGCGATCTCACCGCCGGTCGCGTTCCAGGTAAGGGTGGCCGCGTCCGCGACGGTGACGGCGGCCGCGATCTCCAATGTCATGCCTGTCGCCACCACGCTCTCACCGCTAACCGACGAGAGCGTGACGCTCGGTGTGAGGAGCGACGTCTCGGCGACCGTGATCGTCGCCGAGGCGGCCAGCTCCTTGCCGGCGACGGACACCGTAACGACGTAAGTACCAAGTTCCTGCGGCGCGACGTAAATGGCGCTGGCGCCGTCAGCGCTGAGGCTGCCGGCTTCGTAGCGCCACACGAAGGTGCTCGAGCTAGAGGGCTCGAGCGCTGCCTGCAGGTCGACCGACAGGCCCGGTCCCACGGTGACCGCGTCGGGGGTGAGCGTGAGGGTTTGGCTGCTGGGCGGTGCGAGCGGGCCCTCGACCGAGCAGCCGCCCAATAGCAACGCGGCGAGGAGGAGGACGGGAAGGGAGCGCACGCACATGGCCGACTAGTTTGAAGCATCCCCGCGCCGGCATGGAGTGAAGTGACACATTATCGGCAATTTAGCCGTGACGGCCGCACATCCGGTTGGGCCCCCTCTGGGGCCCCTGAACGTTCAACTGCAGGCGCCCGATTACCCCGGCGTCGGCTCCTCGTCTTCGACGCTCGTCTCGTCGCGTTGGCGGTCAGCGGGAGCGTCTTCCCCGCCGCGAGGGCCGACTGGCGACCTGTCAAGCCCGCCAACCCCCACTTCTTCGACCTCCGCCTCTTCATCAGGAGGAGAACCAAGTACCTCTTCTTCAGCCTTGCGGGCCGGTGTCCGCGGCGATGGCCGAGGCTGGAAGGCCGTGGGCGTGCCGGCGTCGGAGTTCGAGCTGATCAGATAGACATGATCGCCCGCCTCGAACACCGTGCTTCCGCGCGGCGTAACCAGCTCGCCCGAGCGCAGCACGGCAGCAATGACCACGTCCTCGGGGAGCTTGAGGTCGACGATGCGAGAGCCAACAGCGCGGCTTTCGGCCGCAAGGTACACGTCAGTCACCGAGGAGCCTATCGGCGCCTCACCGCCAAGTTCGAGGCGCAAGGTGCTCGGCGGCGGTTCGGCGACGGCGATGCCGAGACGCTGGGCCAGCGGCCCCAAGGTGAAGCCTTGGATGACGGTGCCGACGATGACCACAACGAAGATGACGTTGAAGATGTACTCGGCCCCGGTCACGCCGAGCGTCAACGGCACTATGGCGAGGATGATCGGCACGGCGCCCTTGAGGCCAGCCCATGACAGCAGCACTCGTTCGCGCGGATCGAAGGTGTAGCGTCCGAACGACAGCAGTCGCAGGATTCCGAGGGTGCCCATAACGGCGATGGGCCGGGCCAGCAGCATCACGACTGCGGTGATCGCCAGCGCGACGGGCAGGATCTCTACCAGGCGGTCGGGGAACACCAGCAGGCCGAGCATGATGAACATCAGGATCTGCGAGCCCCACGCCACCGCCTCCATGAACGACGCGATGCTGTAGCGATGCGCGAGGCGGCTGTTGGCAAGCACCAGACCGGCGAAGTACACCGCCAGGAAGCCGTTGCCGCCGACGATGTTGGTGACCGCGTAGATGAACAGGCCGCCGGCGAGCGCCAGGATCGGGTAGAGCCCGAAGCTCTCGAGGCGAACCTTGTTTATCAGCCACGCCAACAGCCGCGCGAGCAGTACCCCGACGATCGCCCCCAGCGCGAGCTGGACGATGATGCCGACCACCATCGGGCCGGTGCGGAGTTGGCCGCTGGTGGCCGCGGACGCGAAGGCCAACGTGAACAGGATCGCCACCGGGTCGTTGGAGCCCGACTCGGCCTCGACGACGCCGCGAAGGCGCGCGGGCAGGCCCCTCCCCTTCAACGACGTGAACACAGCGGCCGCATCGGTCGACGAGATGACGGCGCCGAGCAGCATGCTGGTGATCAGGTCGAGCGGCGTCAGCCACCAGGCGAAGAGGCCGACGATGGTCATCGTGATCGCCGTGCCGATGGTGGCCAACATCCCGGCGGGCGCTACCGCGACGCGGAACAGCCGCATCTTGGTCTCCAGGCCGCCCGAGTAGAGGATCATCGCGAGCGACATGAGGCCGATGTTGTAGGCCAAGCCGTAGTTGTCGAACTCGATGCCTAGCGGTCCGCTGCTGCCCGCGAACATGCCGAGGGCGACGAACAGCACCAACGCCGGCACGCCGAACCGGTTGGAGAACCGGGTGCTGACGATCGCCGCGAGCGCGAGGGAACAGATGACGACGACGGTTAGATCCATCTACGACCATGTTAGCAACGGATAATGTCACGGCCCACGCGCTAGGCTGTTTACATGAAGTCCGTCGCGCTTATCGCTCACGACCGCATGAAGCTCGACCTGGCGATGTTCGTTCGCGACCACGCCGAGGTGCTTGGGCGGTTCCACCTTATAGCCACGGGCACCACCGGCAAGGTCCTCAACGAGAAGACCGGGCTGGAGGTCGAACGGCTGCAGTCGGGTCCGGTGGGCGGGGACCTTCAGGTGGGCGCGCGCATAGCCGAGGACAAAGTGCTCGCCGTCATCTTCTTCCGTGATCCGCTCACGGCGCAGCCGCACGAACCCGACGTCTCGGCGCTGCTGCGCATCTGTGACGTTCACCAGGTTCCGCTTGCCACCAACCTGGGCACGGCGGAAGCCGTCGTCGCTTGGCTGGAAGAGCGCTCGAACGCCCAGGGAGCGCTGGAAGAGAGCACCGCATGAGCAAACAGATGATCGAGGCCTTCCTCAAGGAGATGAGGGGCCGCTACCATGAACACATCGATTCAGTTGCGTTGCCCGAAGGCACGCTCGAGTACGTAGAGGACTTGGCCGCCGCCGGCGACGCCGAGACCGTCCTCTTCATGCTCAAGCTGGGCTACCTCATGGGGCTGCAGACCGGGTTCGCGGCGGCACAGAACGGGGCCGACGGGCCGATAAGCCCGAACATGCCAGGCCCGCTGCAGGCCTAAGGCGCCGCGCGGCTAGGCGACGACGTCGCCGGTCGGCCGGGCGTCGCCGACCTCATGTAACAGTTCGACCTCGTACGACAGCTCGGCGTTGAGGCTGGCGCCGACCGAGCAGTACTTGTTCATCGCCAGGTCGACGAGCCGCTCGGCCATGGCGCGCTCCAGGCCGGGTACGTCGAAGACGTGCTTGGCGACTACTCGTGTGAACGGCGACGGCACGTCGTCAGGGCGTTCACCGGTCATCTGGATGGTGTAGCTGTTAACGCTCAGCTTGCGCTTGGCGAGCATGTGGCTGACGTCCATGCCGGCGCAGGCGCCGACGGCGTTCAACATCAGCTGCATCGGGCTCATGCCGGTGCGTGCGACCTTCTCGTTGTCGATCATCACGCGTTGGCCGTCGGCCGTCTCGCCCATGAAGCGCATGCCGCCGAGGTTGTGAACCGTGGAGATTAGGGTCTTCGACATGAGCCCATTATCCGACGGTTCGGCTGTGACTCGTGTGGCCCGACGTTCATGGCCGTGAGCTTGTCGCCGCTGCGCTTGACGCCGCTGCGCCTGTCGCGGCTACCGCCGGTCGCGGCTACCGCCGGTCGCGGCTACCGCCTGTCGCGGCTAGACTTGCGCGGTGGACGC
>DASROV010000411.1:0-5511 GCA_035646755.1 Trueperaceae bacterium
CATCTACGCCGAAGTCGTCGGCTACGCCACCAGCGCCGACGCTCACCACATCACGGCGCCGGCTCCGGGCGGCGTCGGGGCCGCAAGGGCGATGCGTTGGGCGCTCAAGTCCTCCGGTTTGAGGCCCGAGGACATCGGCTACATCAACGCGCACGGCACCAGCACGCCGGCCAACGACCTCAACGAGACGCTTGCCTTCAAGTCGGTATGGGAGGGCCACGGCAACGTGCCCCCGGTAAGCTCGACGAAGTCGATGACGGGGCACACGCTCGGCGCGGCCGGAGGCATCGAGGCCATCGCCACGGTGCAGGCACTGGCCAGCGGGGTCTTGCCGCCGACAAGGAACTACCACGATCCCGACCCCGTGCTCGACCTCGATTACATCCCCAACGAGGCGCGCCAGCAGCAGGTCGACGTCGCGATGTCGACGAACTTCGCGTTCGGCGGACAGAACGCCTGCCTGATCTTCAGGCGCGTCTAACGCCCACGCAGCCTGCGGCTAAGAGCGGCCAGCTCGGGTAGCCGCAGGAGTGCACCGCACAGCGCGTAGACGATCACCAACGCGACAGCGGCAACCACCAACGCGGCCAACGAGCCGTACCAGCCGGCGGGCAGCGGCAGCAGCGTCACCGCCAGGAAGGCTGCGCCGCCGGCCAGGAGCGCGGCGACCCAGATCCGCGCGGCGTGCCAAGCGAAGGCGCCGACGGCGAACCGTTCGCTGCGGTTTACGAGCAGCACCGCCGCGGCGAACTGCACCCAAGCGCCAACGGCCGTGGCCGACGCCACCCCAGCGACCCCGAAGCGCGGCGCAAGCAGCACGTAGAGCAGCCCCTGAAAGCTGAGCGTGAGCAGTACAAGCGCCACTGGCGTGCGCACCTTGCCCCTTATGTAGAACGTGCGGATCAGCAGGTTGAACACGCCGAGGGGGAACACGGCAAGGCCGAGGGGAGCGGTCGCGGCGATGGTGTACTCGCGCAGTGCCGGGTCCATCGGCTGGCCGAACAGCGAGCGCCAGTTGTAGACGACGTCGACGGCCGGGGCGGCCAGCAGCGCCATGGCCACGCCGGCCGGGACCGTGAGGAAAGAGATGAAGCGCACGCCTTCACTCAGCGTCGGGCCGAACGACGCCTCTTCGTTAACGGCGTGATCGGACAGCCGCGAGTAGTAGGCGAGCGCCGGGGAGATGCTGAAGAGGCCAAGCGCCAGGCCGAGGAACAGATCGGCAAGGTAGAAGGCCCCTTGTGCCCCGGCATCGATGCCCGTGATGACGTTAGACGCCACCACGTTGAGCACCTGCCGGCCGCTGGCCGTGAAGGCGAACGGCAACATCAACATAGCGACGCTGGCGAGCGCGGGATGCCAGAGCGCGCCGAGCCGCGGCAGCAGCCGCGACCGGATGAGGGCGGGCACCTGCACCACCAGCTGGGCCACGCCGCCAAGTACGTGTGCGAGGGCAAGCATTAGCGCCTGCCCGGGGAACAGCGCCATGAGCGTGACGGTGACGACGTTGAGAGCGACGGGCGCCCAGGCTGGCGCGAGGAAGCGCTCCTCGGCGTTGAGGATGCCCATGGCCAGCGCCGAGAACGAGATCGCCGGCAGGAACGGGAACACGATGCGGATGAGCCGTACCGTGAGGTCGACATCGACGTGTCCGGCATCGGCGATAAGCAGGCGCGCGATCGAGGGTGCGGCCAGATAGGCAAGGCCCATGAGCAGCCCGTTGACGATGACGAGCATCGCCAGCAACGCACCGGCCAAGCGGCGAGCGTCGTCGACTGCAAGGCGCTTGTAGATCGGCACGAACGAGTTGCTTAGCGCCCCTTCGGCCAGGAGCTCCCTGAACAGGTTCGGGACCTTGAAGGCGGTGACGAACGCGTCGATGACTACGGTGGGGAAGAACTGTGCGAGCAGCGAGTTGCGCACCAGGCCGGTGACGCGGCTAGCCAGCGTGCCGCCCATCAGCGTGAGCGCCCCGCGCCGCGATGAGGTCCTCTGGCCCGGTTCCTGGGCGGTGCGGCTCACGCTCGCCATTGTCGCATGAGGGCTGTATCATCGCCGCAGAAGGTCACTCACCTACGGGAAGAGGCTAATGGTGGAACTTAGCTCCGTCACAGCTGTGTTCGAGCACCCGTCGACCGCCCGCGACGCGGAAGCCGCCTTGGTCAACGCAGGTCTCGGCGTCGACGACGTCGCCGTCATTCCCGGCGAGTCGGAGGAGACGCTCCGCGGCAGGCGCTTGGCCTCCCCCAATCACACGCAGCGCGCCCTCGTGCCCCCCGATGTCGGCGCGGCTGTTGGCTTCACCCTCGGCTTCCTCGGCGGCGGCTTCTTCGGCCTGCTGCTCGGCGCCGGCGTGCTCAACATCATGGGCAAGGAGCCGGCCATGGCCGTTGGCCCCTTCTGGTCGGCGGTAATCGGCGCCGCTGTTCTCGGCCTCAGCGGGGCCATCGCGGGCTTCGTGTTCAATGCACCCTTGCCCGACCTCGACCCGGCCCCCGCGACGTCACGGGCGGCCCGGAAACTGACGATCCTCAGCGTCGGCGCGCCCGCCGACCGGGAACGCGAGGTCGTCGAGCTGCTCGAGCGCTACGGGCCAAGTCGGTTGCAGGTGTGGCGGCGCGATGGTGGTAGTTGGTTGCCGGCGCCCACGCCAGGTTGAACAAGGTTGAACAAGGTTAGCCGTGGTGGGCGACGTTGGCAGATCGTGATCGCATGAGGGCGAGTCCGTGAGCTTCGTCAAGGGGCTTCTATGGCGCCTTAGGCTGGGACTACATGGAACCTCCCTAAGACATCTTCGAGAACTGCGGCGGTGGTCGAATTTGAACGCCGCCCAGGTGGCCCAACTTCAGCGAGAACGCCTCACGTCATTACTGCAACACGCCCATCAACACGTTCCGTACTATCGAGAGCAACTCGGTTCTGCTGGCGTCGTTGACGACGACGGAGTCCATCTTGAGCGTTTCAACCGCGTCACTCCGTTGGACAAAGACATAATCCGCAGCCAGTTTGCCGACCTGAAAGCGGATGATGTGGAGCTAGAGTCTCTGCGGCTAAACACCTCTGGCGGCTCGACAGGACAGCCCGTAGGCTTCCTGCAGGACGCCACGATGCACGCATGGAACACCGCAGTGAGCATGCTGTTCGACGAGTGGGCGGGGACAAGGCCGGGCGACCGCCGGGTAGTGCTATGGGGCGCCCAGCGCGACTTGGCAGCCGGTAGGGCCTCAATCGCTTCGAGGGCCGGGACCTGGCTCAGGAATGAGCTGATATTTGACGCGTACCTGATGACTCCCGAACTGATGCGCCGATACGTGAAGCAATACAACGAGTTTCGCCCGAAACACATCCTTGCCTATGCCCAAAGCCTCTACCAATGGGCGGTGTTCATCGAGTCCGAGGGGCTTAGCGCCCATGCGCCACAGTCGATAATCACCTCCGCGACGACGCTTGAACCCCATATGCGCCTCGCTATCGAGCGAGTTTTCAAGACTCGTGTGATCAACCGGTACGGCTCGCGCGAGGTCGGCGGCATCGCCTGCGAGGCTAATGACGACGACGGCCTGGTAGTATCGGCTCTCACCCACGTGGTCGAAGTGCTGGGACCGGACGGCGAACCGGCGGCGGCGGGCGAACTTGGTGAACTGGTGATCACGCTGCTCACCAATCGAGCGATGCCGTTGATACGTTATCGAATCGGCGACGCGGGGATCTTGGCTGCCGATGCGACTTCGAAGCCATTCTGGCCGCGCCTACAAGAAGTCGCTGGGCGCGTTACGGATATCTTCTACACAGCCAATGGCGACCAGGTTTACGGTGGGTACTTCACCAGGATGTTCTATCACCGCGATTGGGTGGCTCAGTTCCAGGTCATCCAGAAGGATTACGAGGCGATTCGGGTACGCATCGTCCCCGGGCGAAGCCTGTCGGCCGGTGCGTTCGAGGATGAGAAGCGCGAACTCACCGCGAGTATCCGCGAGGCGATGGGGATGTCGTGTCTAGTCGAGTTCGAGGTCGTGGATTCGATTGCTCCCGGACCATCAGGCAAACGTCGCTACACGGTGTCTGAGGTCCAGCCACCCTCGGTCAGCAGAGCGGTAGGGAGAACCGAATCCTAGCCGTTATCATCACCCGATGCGCACCAGTGGCTCAGCGACGGGCACTCATGACACTTCCCACGATGAACCACTTGTTGCGCTATTCGTGCCCGACCTCAACGGCGGTGGCGCGGAACGGGTGATGGTCAGCGTCGCGAATGGGCTGCAACGCCGCAACATAAGGGTCGACCTCGTCTTGGCGCGGGCTCAAGGTACATATCTGAAGGACGTGGCACCCGAAGTGAGAGTAGTCAACCTCTCTTCGAAGGGTGTCGCTACGGCGATTCCCGGCCTAGTCCGGTATCTTCGGGCCACGCGCCCAGCTGCCGTGCTGTCGACCCTCGCCCATGCCAACGTGGCTCTGGTCGCAGCGAAACGCTTGGCTGGCGTGTCAACTCGGGTCTATCTCCGTGAGGCTAGTACCCCATCTCAAGTCGCTACTCCGACCTTCGACCTACGCGGCCAAGGAACGGAACTCATGAAGAGGTCGTCGTATCGTCTCGCCGACGGTGTCGTGGCTGTATCGAAAGGGGCCGCAACGGACATCAGGGAATTTCTAAAGGTGCCCGCCGAAAGGCTTCACATCATCTACAACCCCGTAGTGGACGCGTCCATCGCTGAATTGGCGAAGGCGCCACTCGAAGACGGGTGGTTCGAGCGCGGCATGCCCCCTGTCGTCTTGGGCGTCGGGCGCTTGGGTCCAGAGAAGGATTTCGAGACCCTGATCCGTGCCTTCGCTGAGGTCCGATCGCAGCGTGATGTCAGGCTCTTGATCCTGGGGGAAGGCGTCTTACGCGGCCAACTCGAGCACTTGGTGAAGACGCTCGACCTCTCCGATCACGTACGTCTACCAGGGTTCGTCGACAACCCCTTCGCATACATGGCGCGAGCAGCCCTGTTCGTGCTCTCGTCTGTCCGCGAGGGGCTTCCGGGAGTGCTGATCCAGGCGATGGCATGCGGTTGCCCTGTCGTGGCGACCGACTGCCCGAGCGGCCCTGCTGAGATTCTCGAAGGGGGAGAACATGGTGAACTCGTCGCCATGCGAGACGTCCCGGCGCTGGCGGCTGCCATCGAGCGCAGTCTCGACGCTCCGACCGATAGCGAGGCACTCGTCGCTCGTGCCGCGACTTTCTCCGTCGAACGAAGCATCACCGCCTACGAAAGGTTGCTGCTGGGTGATAGAAACACCATGTCTGGACGACGGGAACCAATTCATGAGCAATCGTCAAGCTCATACGGTCTATCAGACCGCGCGTGACCGCGCTTACAATGGCTGGCAACTAGGGAGACGACCACAATGAGACTTCGCCCGCTAAGCGGGTTTCGCAGCCTCGCTTCTGGCACAAGCGCCCCAGTCGGTCCATCACAGCGCTTGCGTGCGTGGCGCAAAGGGTTCTCAGGCTGGTCGTGGCTCGAG
>DASROV010000412.1:0-2743 GCA_035646755.1 Trueperaceae bacterium
CGGTCTCGGCCTTCTTGCACTCTGCCACCATGGTGAAGGCCGGCGTCGGCGCTTCCATGGCGCTCGGCAGCCACAGATGGAAGGGCAGCTGCGCCGACTTGGTGAACGCCGCCAACAGGACGAGCGCCATGGAAGCGCCGACGCCGGTCTCGGCCTTCTTGCACTCTGCCACCATGGTGAAGGCCGGCGTGGTGCTTGTCGCGAAGTTCTCGTTCCTGCTCAACGTCACCGTGTTCGGCGACGTCGCGCTCTACGTCGGCCTGCTCACGCTGCTGTGGGGCGCCTACTTGGCGCTCCGGCAGACGGATCTCAAGGCGCTACTGGCGTACTCGACGGTCTCACAGCTCGGCTTGTTGACCGCGCTGTTCGCCGCAGGGGAGGTGGTGGCGGGCTCGGCCCACCTAATCAACCACGCCGCCTTCAAGGCCGCGCTCTTCCTCGTCGTTGGCATCGTCGATCACCAGCTTCACAGCCGCGACCTCACGCGCCTTCGTGGCCTGGCCAGGAGCATGCCGTTCACCGCCATCGTCGCGGTAATAGCCGCACTTAGCATGGCCGGCGTGCCGCCGCTCGGCGGCTTCATCTCCAAGGAGCTGGCTTACGAGGCGATGCTGGCTCGTGGGCCGCTACCCATGGCGCTTGTCGTGCTCGGCAGCGCGATGACCTTCGCCTACTCGCTGCGCTTCCTCGGCGTCTTCTTCGGTTCGCCACAGCCCGAGCAGGCCGCTCCCGTTAAGAGGCCGGCGCTGGCTCTGTTCATGCCGTTGGTACCGCTGGCGGTCGCGGTCGTCGCGTTCGGGGCGTTATGGCCACAGAACACGCTGGCCGGTCCGTTGGTCGCGCTCGGCGCGGCCGGCTTCGGGGTCGTCGCCCCGGCCATGTCGCTGTGGCACGGCTTGAGTGTGGCGCTGGCCTGGACCGTGTTCACCTACTTCGCGGGCACTGCCATGTTCGTCGGACATCAGGAGTTCGCCCGCTTGCAGGAGCGGCTCACGCCACGCTGGAACGCCAACACCGTCTATGGGGCCGTCATCGCGGGCACCAGAAGCTTCGCGGAGTGGTTCACGCGGCGCACGCAGGACGGGCCGTTCGCCGGCCAGTTGCGGGTGCTGTTCCTGGCTGTCGGCGTGGTCGCCGTGGCGGGAGCGGCGCGCTTCGTTCCGCCTTCAGTCGGTCCGGTGCCGCTGCCGCTGGCAATGATGGCGCTACTCATGATCGCCGGCGTTGTCGGCGTGCTGCTCGCCAAGGACCGCGTGAGCGCACTCATCCTCCTCGGCCTCACCGGCTTCGGCTCGAGCGTGACCTTCGTGCTGCTGCGCGCCCCCGACCTCGCGCTCACGCAGATACTAATCGAGACCGTGACTGTGATCCTGTTCCTTTCGGTCTTCCGTAACCTGCCGCCTCTCGCGCGCTACGCGCGCCCGCGCCGCCGCGCCGCCGTCGACGCCGTGTGCGCCGGCGGGGTCGGGCTGACGCTGTTCGGGCTGCTCACCGCCGTGCAGGATCCGATCGCGCCGCGGTTGCGCGACTTCTTCATCGAGCACGCCAAGACCATCGGTGGTGGCAACAACGTCGTCAACGTCATCCTCGTCGACATCAGGGGTTACGACACGTTGGGTGAGATAACGGTGCTGGCGATAGTGGCCGTGGCCGTCGTGGCGTTGCTGCGGCTGAGGGTCGGAACCAGCAGGGACGGTGACGATGGCCGGTCCTGAGATCGTCCTCTACCGTCTCGCGACGCCCATCACGCTGGCGCTGCTTGCGATCGGCTTCCATCTCTTCCTGCGCGGACACAATGCACCGGGAGGCGGCTTCATCGCCGGACTGATAATCGCTGTCGCGGCGCTGTTGGTGCGCCTGGCTCGGCAGCACGAACTGTTCGCGTTCGAAGCGTACGTGCTGGTGCCGCTCGGTCTACTCGTCGCGCTGCTCACCGGAGTAGCTCCGATGCTTGTCGGCCGGCCGTTCCTTACCAGCGCACACGGTCACCTGGAAGGTGGCCCGCTGGCCGCCGTCGAGTGGGCAACAGCCGCGCTCTTCGACCTTGGCGTGTTCATGGTGGTGGTCGGCGTTACCGTCACGATCATCGACCTACTCACCGTGCACGGTGGACTCGGTGGCTTCAGGCTGCGCGAGCGTCTCGTGGAACCCATGGAGCAACCGCAAGAGGAGCAACCGCAAGAGGAGCAACCGCACGAGGAGCAGCCGCACGAGGAGCAGCCGCCCGAGGAGATGAACCCGATCACACGCGGCAGCGCCGCGGCCGTGAACGGGGAGGAGGCCTGATGGAGCTGTTGATGCCGGCCCTGGCCGCGTTCCTCGTCGCTGCCGGCCTCTTCCTGGTGCTGTCGCGGGCGCTCATCCGTGTGATCCTGGGCCTCAGCATCATGAGCTACGGCATCAACCTTGGCATCCTCCTTGCCGGCGCGGGTTTCGCTCAGGACGCGCCACCGCTGCTCGACCTCGCCGGGCCGCACAACGACCCCCTGCCGCAGGCGCTGATCCTCACGGCCATCGTCATCGGCTTCGGCACCACGGCGCTGCTCTTGGTGCTCTCTCTGCGCGCGTACCAGGCGACCGGCACCGACGACGTTTCGCAACTGGTGCAGGTCGGAGAGCAGGACGAAGAGATAGTCGTCTACGTCGATCCGGAGAGCGGCTCATGAACCTGCTCGCCTTGCCGGTCCTGGTGCCGCTCTTGGCCGGCACGTTGATACTGTTGTTGCCCGCTCAGCGCCAACGC
>DASROV010000413.1:0-3786 GCA_035646755.1 Trueperaceae bacterium
CCGCTACACGCGCACTCGATCCCGTTGACGCTGAGCGCCAGGTCGGTGCCGCGTTCGATGTGCTCGAGGCCAGCAGCGAACTGGCCCATCTCGACGAACGCCGAGCCGACGAGCATGCCGACATCGGCGCGCTTGATCACCGAGCCGCTCGCCTCGGCGGCGGCCAGCGCCACCTGGCTTAGCTCGCGAGCCGCCTCGAAGTCGCCGAGGCGAGCGAGCGCGGCGACCTTGGTGCCGAGGGCGTGAGCCTCGATGTCCTTGTTGCCGACCTTGCGGGCCAGCTCGATCACCTTGTCGAACTGCTCGGCGGCTCTGGCAGGCGCGTCGTCTAGCAAGATCTCAGTCGCCACCCAGAACGGCAGCAGGAAGAGCTTGTCGTCGCCCAGCTCCATGGCCAGGTCGTGCGCCTGCAATAGCGATTCGAACCCAGTTATCGGGAAGCCGGAGAGGACGTGGATGTTGCCGTAATTGACGAGGCTGGTGACGACCAGACGCTTGTCGTCGAGCGCCTTGGCCAGCTCGATGGCCCGGCGCGCCCGCTCGAGCAGCTGTGGCCGCCGCGCCGGGTCTTCGTGCACGCGCATCATAATGGCGAGGTTCACCTGTTCGGTGACGATCTTGACCTGCAACTCCAGAGCTTCGACCTGCGTGCCCGCAGCGGCGACCGACGGGTCTTGGGTCGCAGTGGAGTGCGCGTCGAGGACGCGTTCGATAGCGGTCAACGCCGTCTCCGTAAGCTCCTCGGCCTCGGGCAGCGAGTAGAGCTGCCGTGCCGACCGAGCGGCCGCCAGGCTCCAGTGGGCCGCCTCCAACCAGCGCTCGCCGAGAAGGTAGTGGTGAGCAAGGTCTTCGGCGATCTCGGCCTCACGGTCACCGTAGAGCGCCACCAGCTCGTCGCCGACCCTGCCGTGCAGGTCCCGTCGACGCTTGAGCAACAGGCGTTCGTAGGCCGCGTCCTTCGTGAGTTCGTGCTTGAAGCGGTAGTCGATGTCTCGCTGGAGGTAGGTCTGGTTGACCAGGTCCTCGTGAATAAGCGTCCGCAGCTGGGGCTGGAGGTCGGGCGGGCCCGTATCACTCGTCGTGTCGCGCATCACCGCGCCTAGCACCCGGCTGGCGAACTCGCGGCCGATTACGGACGCGGTCTGAGCCACCTGCCTGGCGTTCTCGGGCAACCGGTCGATGCGCGCGCTGAGTACGCCTACCAGGGTGTCAGGGACGCTTACCTCGGTGATGGCGCGGCGCGCCACCCAGCGATCGCCGTCCTTGACGACGTGCCCAGAGCCGATAAGCGAGCGGATCACCTCTTCCAAGTAGAAAGGGTTGCCCTCGGCCTTCTCGAGGATCGTCGCGCGCGTCGCCTGCGGCATCCCCTCTATCGTCAGCAGGTCGTCGAGGAGCGCTTCGGCGTCGCCGCCCGTGAGCGCGTTGACCTCGACTACGCCCACCTGCGCTGATGCTCCGTCGAGGTCGCCCGCCTCGACCCGTTCGAGAAGTGAGTAGGCCGGAGAGTGGCTGTCGGGCCGCATTGAGCACACCAATAGGATGCGCTCCCCGTCGAGCGCGTTGGCCAGACTCTCGACCAAGCGCACCGAAGCCTGGTCGGCCCAATGAAGATCTTCGAGCACCGCCACCAGCGGTCGCTCACTGGTAAGGCGCTTCAGATGTAGCGTGAGCGCCGCGGTAATGCCCTTTGCCGCGTCCTCGACGCCTGACCCCAGCGGGGCCGAGTGATCCGCCGGCGCTCCCGCGCCGGCGAGCAGCGATAGCACGTCGAGCCAGCTCGGCCGGGTAGGTGGTTCGATGCCAGGCGACCGCGAGCCGGCCCCGGCTGGCGGATCCGTGACCGAGGCTGTTTCGCTGCCGCCGCCGCCCGGGGACGAGGTGAGGTGCAGATCACCGAGGCGTTGCTCGATCTCGTCGCCGGCCGCGCCCTCGCTCAAGCCCAGCGACTTCACGAGCAGGTGGCGCCAAGGATGATAGGCCGCGGTACGAGCGTAGGAGATTGCCCGACCCTCGACCCAGTCGACGCTCGGATCCAAGCCCCGCCTTAGCTCCTCGAGAAGGCGCGACTTACCGAGACCGGCCTCGCCGACAAGGAAGACGACGCTGGCCCTGCCGCCGCTGGCGCGCTCGACGGCTGCCCGCAACGCTGCCAACTCGCTGCCGCGGCCGAGGAAGGGAGACTCGCCGCCTTCAAGGCCCCTGGCCTTGACCACGCCGGGTAGTGCGGCCGACACCTCGAACGTGGCCACGGCTTCGGCCTTGCCCTTTATGGCCTCCTCGCCGCGCATCCGTGTGACGAAGGCGTGCCGCACCAGCGCGTGCGTGTCGGGTCCGATGAGCACGCCTTGCGGGGGCGCCAAGGCCTGCAGGCGAGCGGCCAGGTTAGCGCTGTCGCCCATCGCCGTGTACTCGGCCTTGGTCTCGTCGCCGACGTGCGTGAGCACGCTGAGCCCGGTGTTAACGCCGCTCCTTACGGCGAACTCGAAACCGTAGCGCCGCCTTAGGTGCGCCGAGTAGTCAGCGGCGGCGTCGCGGATTGCCAGCGCCGCGAGGACAGCGCGCTCGGCATCGTCCTCGTGCGATACCGGAGCGCCGAACAGTGCCAATAGGCCGTCACCCATGAGGCGCGCCACCGTGCCTTCGTAGCGCGTTACGGCCTGGATCATGAAGCGCATGGCCCCGTTCATGATCTCGGTCCACTCTTCAGGATCCACACGCTCGGCAAGCGACGTCGAGCCGACGACGTCGGCGAAGAGGATGGTGACAAGACGCCGCTCCCCGTCCAGCGACCGGGGCGCGCCCAAGGGATTACCGCAGTTGTTGCAGAACCTCGCCCCCGCTGGGTTCTCGGCCTGACAGGTTGGACATGTCACGAATTGCCTCCCGGCGCCGAAGCGGCTGGCGTGCCTCAGTCGGCTTCTGATGGGATGCGGCGAGACAGCGTGGCCCGAGGAACTGGCGCTGGAAGCTAAGACTGTCGACAGCGAAAAGCTGAATCTATGGGGCCTTGAGCCAGTCGCAGGTGCGCTACGAGATGCTACTCCACCGCCGCCGCGGCAGCGCCGACTGCCGCACAGCAACATCTCTCATGAGAACTGACAATATCATGGCCATTAGGCACATCCCGGAGGTTTACCCATGCGCTCGCTTACCACGATCGGTGTGATTCTGATAATCCTGGGCATCCTCGGCTTCCTTATACCGAGGATCACGTACACCGAGGAGACTACCGCGGTCGACGTCGGCCCCATCGAGGTGACGACCGAGCAGCAACGCTCCATCCCCATCCCGGAAATCGCGGCAGGCGTGGCGGTCGTGGCCGGGATCGTGATGGTCGTCATGGGAAGCGGTTCGCGGCGCACCTGAAGGCAACGGGACCCGATCGGCCCGCGCTATCAACGCACGTTCCAGGCCGGCATGTCACCTCTCACCAGCTCACGGTTGGCGCCGTCCGTCCGAAAGATCACTAGCTGGGCCGTGCCGTCGGGCCGGATCGTAGGCAGCACCAACGCGGTCGAATCGGGCGCCCAGAGGCTATGCGAACGTGAGTACTGATCGAAGAACGGCAGGTACTGTGAAAGGAAGGCAGGCGTCGGCCTGAACGCTCCGGCGGCGATCCTGGTGAGGCTGTCGACCTCTATGAACTCGAGGTTCAAGAGCGCCGCCTGTCGGCCTTGGACGTGCCTCATGGCAACGCCGGCGACCTGACCATCGGCGCCGTCGCCGCTGAGCGTGGCGAGCCAGCGCCCATCGGGTGACCAGAACGAGGCAAGCACCGCTGCG
>DASROV010000414.1:0-2097 GCA_035646755.1 Trueperaceae bacterium
GGCGATAGCGGGTCGTGTCGTGATCCGCGTCGACCTCGAGCAAGCAGCCGCGCCAGCGCAGGCGGAATCGCAACCTGCGCCAGCGTCGCGGCAACCGCGGGCGGAAGGTCGGCTTGTCGTCCTTGACGCGCAGGCCGGCGAACCCGAAGACGGTCGTGAGCCAGGCCCCACCCATTGCGGCGACGTGAACGCCGTGCTCACCGTTGCCCTGGAGGTCGTCGAGGTCGGTTCGGGCGGTGGCGTCGAAGAAGGACACGGCGGCGTCCATGAGGTTCAGCTCAGCCGCGACGATGGCGTGGGCGCACGCCGACAGCGACGAGTCGTGCGTGGTACGCGCCGCGTAATAATTGGCGTCCCGGCGCAGCCGCCAGCGTGGAACGTCCTCAGGAAGCAGGACGTGGGCAAGCAGCACGTCGGCCTGCTTGAGGACCTGGTGCCGGTAGATGTCGAGGGGATGGTAGCTGAGCAGCAGGGGATAACGCTCGTCGGGGACGCTGTCCCATGGCCACTCCGGCTTGCCGAGGAAGCTAGCGTCCTGCGGCGTGATGCCTAGCTCCCCAGCGACAGGCAGATACATTAGGCGTGCGTAACCAGCGAAGCGGTCAAGTTCGTCCTGGGTGAGTTCGAGGCGCGATGCCAGGGCCTCGAACCTGACGGGATCGCTCGACCTCAGCACGTTCGCCAAACCGACGGCGAAGCGCAGGGTCTGACGTGCAAGCTTGTTGGTGTAGTGGTTGTCATCTATAAGGGCAGTGTACTCGTCGGGGCCAGTGACGGTGTGAAGGTGGAACGAGCCATCATCACTGACGTGCCCGTAACGGCTGTAGAAACGGGCGCACTCGATCACGACGTCGGCGCCGCCGTCCCACATCAGGTCGAGGTCGGCGGTGGCCTGTAGGTAGCGCTCGAGCGCTAGCGTGATGTCACCGTCGATGTGGATCTGCGCCGTACCGGCCGGGTAGTACGCAGACGCTTCGGGGCCCGCGATGGTGCGCCAGGGGTAGAGCGCTCCCGTCCGTCGCAGTTCGTGTGCCCGCGCCCGCGCTGCCGGTAGCTGTCCGACGCGGTACGCCAGCAGGGCGCGGGCCAGTTCGGGGCGAAGGTAGGTGAAGACGGGCACGACGTAGATCTCGCTGTCCCAGAACGTGTGACCCTCGTAACCCTCACCGGTCAGCCCCTTCGAGGCGATGTTGGTCAGGCCGTCGCGGCCCGCGCCCTGCAGAAGATGGAAGAGGCTGAAGCGCAACGACTGCTGAACCGCGGTGTCGCCAGCGATCTCGACGTCGGCGTCGCGCCAGAACGCCTCAAACCACTTACGCTGCCGCTCGAACAGCCCGGTAACGCCGCCGGAGTTGGCGTAGGCGGCCAACTCCCGTCTCGCCGCGGCCGTCAGCTCGGCGGGATCGACGCGCCGGGAGTCGAGGTAGACGAGTTGGACGTCGAGAGCTGCTGCTTGCTCGAGGTGCGCCTCGAAGTCGGCCGTGGCCAACAGAGGCTCGCTGTGGAAGGTGCTTGCGGCCTCCATTCCGGAAACCGCATGGGCGGCTGCGCAGACCAGTTCAAGGCCGCTGTGCGGAGCTCGCTGCCGCAATAGCAACCGTTCGCCGTCGTGGGCGTGAGCCACACTCAGCAGCACCAGGCCAGCCAGTGCCGTGCCGACCCGCGGATCGCCCCGCTCTACTTGGTTCTCGACCCGTCCGTCGAGCACGTGCGTGATCCGTAGCGACATGGGGCCATCGAGCGGCTCGACCGTGAGCCTGAGGCCGGCGCGAGGCGCCTCGCTCAACGAGACCGCGCGCACGAAGCCGAGCCGCGCTCGTGCCCCGCCCGAACTGCGCCACAGGTAGCTTCGTGTCAAGACACCTGAGCGCATGTCGAGCGACCGACGGTAGTCGCTTACGTCGCCGGCGAGCGTGACGCGTTCGCCGTTCAGCCACAGCCTCATGGTGGTTCCCGACGTGACGTTGAGCAGCGTCTGGCTCACGCGCGCCAGGCCGTAGGCATCTTCTGGGTAGACGATCTCGGCCCGCTCGTGGAAGCCGTTCAGGTAAGTCCCAGGGATCGTCGCCACGCCCGGGGGCGTGCCCTCCTCGAACG
>DASROV010000415.1:0-4103 GCA_035646755.1 Trueperaceae bacterium
TAGGCTCGCCCCGGAGAAGGGCCTATCCACGCTGCTCGACGCCTGGCGCACGATCGACGCGCGACTGCCGTTGAAGATCGTCGGGGATGGACCGATGGCCGGGGACGTCAAGAGTGCAGTAGCCGACATCACGGGGGTGGAGTGGCTCGGGCGCAGGTCACGCGACGAGGTGCTCGACCTCATGCGCGGAGCCTACCTACTGGTCTTTCCCTCCACCTGGTACGAGGGCTTTCCGGTAACGCTCGCCGAGGCCTTCGCCTGCGGTTTGCCGGTCGTGACCAGCGATCTGGGAAGCATGCGCAGCGTGGTCGACGACGGCGCGATAGGCCGCCGCTTCCCTGCAGGCGACGCCAACGCCTTGGCCGAGGTCGTGTTGTGGGCGGTCGATAACCCGCGGCGCATCGACGAGATGGGTTTGGCGGCGCGGCGCGAGTACGAAGAGCGTTACTCACCCGAGACCAACTATCGGCAGCTGCTGGAGATCTATCAGCGTGCCGTCGGGCGCGTCGCTGGGTCGGCGGCCGGGTTGGCCGCGGTCAGGTAGAAAGCGCTTAGCACCTTCACCTTCTCGTCCCAACTGAAGTTCTCGTAGACGTACGGCCGGGCTCGCGCAGCCATGGCCCCGCGCCGGCTCTCGTTCTGGGCCAGCTCGCGCATCGCCGCAGCCAGCCCACGTTCGGCTTCCTCCGGACTCTGGGCCGCGACCCTTATGCCCACCTCATCACTTACCTGGACCGCTGGGCCGCCGAGGCCCAGGCAGATCACGGGTCGGCCGGCGGCGAACGCTTCGAAGATGGTCGCCGGGGCCTGGTCGTGAAGGCTCGGGTGTACCAGTACGTCCGCCTGCGAAAGGCGGCTGAGAGTCTCCTCATGCGGTATCGACCCGAAGAAGCGAACACGATCGCTGATTCCCAGCGACTCCGCGAGTTGCTCCAAACGCGCTCGCTCTGGACCATCGCCGACGATCCAGTACTCGGCGGCCAGATCTGCGAGGGCGAAAGCTCTGAGGCCGAGGTGGACGCCCTTCCAGTGTATTAGGCGGCCTATGGTGATGAAACGTAGACCGTGTTCGGGATGGCCCCGGAAGCTCTCACCCAAGCTCTCATCCGCGCCGGGATCATCCCGCCGGATGCCGTTCTGCAGGTATACCTGAACGTTGCGCGCGCCCAATAGTACGAGCCGCGCAGCAGTGGCCGGGGTCGAGGCGATGGCCACCGCGGCTCTCCTCGCCGTTCCGCGAACCAGCGGATCGTGCTCGCCTAGCCACCGCGCTGCGTCGCGCAGCAGTTCGTAGCGCCTGCCGGACCGGGAGAAGTCTCGCCAGAACGCCTTAGGCGCGGACTCACCGCCGCCCATAGGGCCCCACACGAACGGCACCGGGAGGTACGCCAGCAGGCTGGGCGTCCAGTACTTGCCGAACGTCAGGTGATTGGTGACGTCGAAGCCCACCTCGCGGTGCAGGTGGCGGGCCACGTTGAAGATGCCAAGCTGCCACAGGTAGTAGTAGACCTGCAGACCGCGCCCACCCCTCTTCCACCAGCTCGCCCAGCTTGGCAGGTCGAAGTAGGTGAAGTTGAGGTTCGGCACCGGCCGCTGTGCCAGTTCGGCCTCGATCGACGCGCGGTTGTTGCTCCGAGTGAGGACCCAGACGTTGTGGTGGGCAGTCATCTCCAACGCGACGTTCCAACCCACGCTCGGTTCGGATGCCTTGCCGGGCTCGCAGGCGTAGGCCGAGATCAGAACCTTCAGACGAGTGGGCACGACGCGGCCTCGGTTGGCGATGGCCCAGCGCCCGGTGAGCGTATGGGTTCCGACATGCTCAACGTTGGCGCGGCTCGTCGAGCTGACGGGCCAGGAACACTCCGTAACCGAGCAGCACCGCGACGGCGAACGCGACGGCGGCGTTGCGCGCGGGGTTCGGCGCCACGAGATCTGCGCTACCCGTCGCCGGCTCGAAGACCTCCAGCAGCGGGATCGGGCGCATCGCCTCCAGCGCCGTCTGTTGCGTGACTGCGTCGGCGCGCGCGCTGGTGAGGCTGGTCAACTCGGCCCGTTCCACCGCGCCCTGTGCAGCCACGCCGATTGATTCGATGCGTTGGTCAAGCGTGGCCACGCGTTCCCGCCAGCTGGCGAGGGTCTCCCTTAGCAGTGCTTCCGCCCGCTGCTGTTGCCAGGCGACGAGCTCCTCCGCAACGGTGTTGGCGATGCTTTCCGCTGAGTCTGCAGCGCCGGCTCGAGCCTGCACACGAATGAAGCCGGTGGTTGGGCCAGGTGCCCGTTCGATGGTCACCGATACGGCGTCACGAAGCGCGTCGCTGCTCAGATCAAGATCATGCTCGGAGCTCAGGCGCTCTGAGGCTCGAGAGGTGAGCTCATCGGTCGAGACCGCCGAAGCGTAGACCTCGAGCGCGTATGAAGGAACTACGTTGGCCTGTAGTTCGGCGCTGGCTCCAGAGGCTGGGGAGGCGAAGACGGAGGCCCGCGCTGCGTAGACCGGCGCCCGCTGGCCGGCTGCCCAGAACACCAGTACCGCCACGGCCACACCGAACAAAACGCTCATCGCGACCCCGAACAGCGTTCTACTCAGCGTCGACCGCCGTACGACCGTCTTACCGCCTGTCACAAGGCTAGCGCCACGAGGTTTGCCACCGGGCCCGTGCAAGGGTGTTGGGAGATTGAAAAGGCGCAGGAGAAGGCAACAACCGAGCCGTCGGCCGAGTGGTGAGAAGCATGCGAGCATTATAGTGACGGCACGTTTCCTGAATCACGAAGGGGTCACGGTCTAGCCGATGAGCTCTCTCTCAATGTCTGGCCGAGCGGTCGCTCGCAAACTATTGCCGATGTCCGCCCGGTGGGCGCTCATCGAGTACCTTGGTGCCAACCCGAGTCTCTACTTCCCGCTCGCCCGGCTGCTCAATTACGACAGGGTGGTCAATGAAGACACCGCTGTGGTGATCGAAGGTTACCCGCGGTCCTCGAACTCCTTCGCCCGCTGGGCCTTCGAACTGGCCCAGCCTGACAAGGTCAGCATCGCGCACCATCGGCACGTCCCCGCCCAGGTGATCCGTGGCGTGGAGCTCGACAAACCCGTGCTTGTCCTGATCAGAGAGCCCCAAGCCGCCTGTATCTCGCAGTCGATCTTCTTGCGCGGCCAGGTTTCGATGGGTCAGATAGTGCGGGCCTACTGCAGCTTCTACCAGACCGCGCTACCGGCCCGAGAGCTCGGCAAGGGTTTCGAGGTCGCGCTCTTCGAGCAGGTGACCTCCGACTTCGGACGCATCATCGCGCGGCTCAACGAACGCTTTGGGACGAACTTCACGCCTTTCGAGCACACACCCGAGAACGTCGAGCGCTGCTTCAAGCTCGAGGAAGAGCACTACCGGCGCCGCCACGGGCAGGTCGATGAACTAGGCGTTGCCCGACCGTCGGACCTGCGAGCGCAGGACAAGGAGCGACAGCGCGAAGCCTTCCAGTCGGCCGCCCTTTCCGAGCTTCGCCAGAAGGCCCAGGCCTTGTTCGACACCTATACAGCACTGGCGACGAACACCGCTTAGGGATGCCGGCTCGAGGTCATCTCGCGTCGCACGGCTTGGTCTGGCTCAGGTCAGGGGAGCGAAACGAACTGCGTGGCGACGGACAGGGTGGCCGCCTGCCATTCCTCCACGGTGAGGCTCTCGCCGATGCGAAACGGCTGCGACTGATCACCCAGGGCGTAAGTGTTGTCGTAGAACGTGATCTCGCTGTAGAAGCGTGCCGGTGACTCGACGTTGCCCGCCACGGCGATGCCGGTCTGACCACGCGGCATCTCGATGTGGTTGCCGAACGCCGTCAAGTTGGCGATCTCGTGCGGCCCGTACTCGCTCACGTCCCCATCCGAACGCGTGACCTGAACCGCTATCACCCCTTGGTAGTTGTCCACCAACGTGTTGCCCGTTATCGTCACATTCCTCGATGAGTTGACGAAGATCCCGGCTCCCAGCACCCAGCTGGTCCTCTCATGACCGTTGTTCTCGATCCAGTTGTCGCGGAACTCGGCGGCGAAGGAGGCCTCGTGATGTATGCCTGGCCCCGCGTTGCCGACGATGCGATTGCCCACGTAGAGC
>DASROV010000416.1:0-5301 GCA_035646755.1 Trueperaceae bacterium
GTCCGAGGTTCAGGTAGCTGAGGTCCTGAAACCTGGGAGGTCCGCGACACACGGGCTTAAGCACCTCGGTTGGGCCCGCGAAGTGACGCTACGCCGCAGTGACGACGACGAGAGAAACGTCGCCTGCCAGGCCTGGGTGCTCGCTCAAGTCGAGGCCCCAGCCACGGTACTTGTGCCAGGCGCGGGCACCGCTACAGTTACCGACTACTTCGAGCCTATCGACTCCGCGCATCTGGACCGCCGCGGTAATGACCTTGCGCTTGGCATCACGGGTAAACGGCGTTTCAAGGTCGGTGTCCGTACCGGCGAGCACCGCGGCCTCATCGCGTGTTGGCGCGCTCTTGAAGGCGGCGAGGCGGCGCTGCTAGTTCGCTACTTTCACGACACCCCGTCGTCTCGTTACCTGGAGGAGCCGCCCGGGAAGCCGGGTCACGAGGGCGACAGCCTTTACGTCTACAACGACGACGGGCGCTTCGGCTCCTTCGGCGAGGTCGAGGCGCTGGGGCGAGCGCTCGAGCCGACGATGGAGGGCGTGCACGACCGGTTCGAACTACACGCCTGGTGGGGCGAAAGGGCCGCGTTGCGAGCGCTGGCCAGCAGATTGCTCGGCATGGAGGCGACAGGCGAATGGGCAGAGCACGAGGAGCAGCGATGAAGAACCCGACCGCCAAGGGCAGCCCTGCCGCGCCACCGATCGCGACCTTTTCCATCGCCGCGCGCGACCCCGCCACCGGGGATCTGGGAGTAGCGGTGGCAAGCAAGTTCCTGGCGGTCGGCGCTTACGTGCCTACAGCCAGGGCCGGCGTCGGCGCCATCGCCTCGCAGGCGGCAGGCAACACGACGTACGGCGGGCGCGCCCTTGAGCTGCTGCGAGGTGGCGCGTCTCCCGCCGACTGCGCCGCGGAGTTCGAGGCGACCGACCCAGGCTTTCAGACGCGCCAGTTCGGCATCGTCGCCGCCGACGGTGTGAGCTTCACCTTCACCGGCTCGGCGTGTAACGCCTGGGCCGGCGGCATCGCGGGCGAGAACTTCGCCGCGCAGGGCAACATCCTCACCGGAGCGGACGTCGTCGACGCGATGGTCGAGGTGTTCTCCGGCAGCGATTCACCCTTCCCTGAACGCTTGGTCGAGTGCCTGGTGGCCGCCGACGCCGCCGGTGGCGACAGCCGGGGCCGGCAGTCGGCTGCGCTGCTCGTGGTCGGCGAGGCCAAGGGTTACGGGGCGCTCACCGACCGCTGGATCGACCTCAGGATCGACGACCACCAGCAGCCGATGGCCGAGATCGGCAGACTGCTCGAACTGCACCGGCTGTTCTTCGACCGGCCGTCCGCGCCTCCGCGTGAGCTGAGCGAGGCGGACATAAGACTCCTGCAGGGGTTGCTGCAACGTACCGGCTATCTCGAGCGGAAGCCAACCGGCGCTTGGGACCAGGCCACCGAAGCGGCAACCGAGACGCTCTTCGGCGTCGAGAACCTCGAGGAACGCTGGCTCAGCGGACCGCGGATGGATCCGGTAGCGTGGCGTCTGCTCGAGAAGAGGTGGCGCGATTAGGCATCGCTCACCCACCCGCGCCGTTGTCGCGCTGTTGTCGCGCCGTCGTCGCGCCGCCACCCTTCGGCGCGGTTGGCGCGTTGAAACAGGCACAAGCACCCGCGGTAAAGTGCGTGCCTGATAGCACGTAGGCGGCCGCCATCGGCCCGCAAACAAGGAGGAAACCGTGATCAGCCGGCTCTTCAGCACCACCCTTCTGCTGGTCGTGCTTACCGTGGCGGCGGCCCAGAACCTGCCCGACGCCCCCGGCGAGCTGGTCGACGTGAACGACCATGCGCTTCACCTCTACTGTGAAGGCGAGGGCAGTCCCACGGTCATCCTCGAGACCGGCCTTGGCGACGGAGCCATCAACTTCCGCTCCCTGCAGTCGCGCGTTGCGACGTTCACGCGCGTGTGCTCATACGACCGGGCGGGCTACGGCTGGAGTGAGACCGGGCCAGAGCCCCGTGACGTCGACACCCTGGTGAGCGAACTCGAGACCTTGCTTAACAACGCCGGCGTCGACGGCCCGTACGTCATGGCCGGTCACTCCTACGGCGGGATCCTCTCGTGGGTCTTCGCCAACCGCAACCCTGAAGAGGTAAGGGGTGTCGTGCTCATCGACTCTTCCCACCCCGACCAGCTGACCGCCCTGGCAGCGGTGCCCGAGGTAGTGGCCGTGCAGGACATGGAGATCGAAGGACTGGCCGGCGTCGTCGCCGCTGCCGAGGCCGGTCAGCTACCGGCCGAAGCGGTCATGCCGAACGCGCCGCCGGTGCTGTCGTCGAGCGCCAAGCAGACGTGGGCAACGCTGTTTGTGCAACCCAAGCAACTTAGGGCGGTTGTCGCCGAGTACGACGCTATTGGGGTCGGCCTCGAGCAGGCCAGCGGCAGCGTCGACATCGGCGCTATCCCGCTTACGGTGCTGTCGCGCGGCATCGGCCTCGAGGGCCAGCTTCCGGCCGAGGCGCTCGAAGGGCTAGGACTCACGCCCGACGTGCTCGAGCGTTTCGACGAGGTCTGGAGCGAGCTGCAGGCTGACCTAGTAGGCCTATCCACCAACGCCAAACGAGTGGTCGCCGAGAACAGCAATCACTACATCTACTACGGCCAACCCGAGCTCGTGGTGGCCGCGATAAGAGAGCTGGTGAACGAGGCGCCCTGAACTCCGCGCCGGCCGTTAGTCTCGGCCGTTAGTCTCGACAGTTAGCCCCGGTGTGACGCCCGCGTAACGCCACGAGTTGCACCATCTGGTCATGTCACGACAGCAGGTGACTACCAGTCTCGTGGTGAGGGTGATTGCGGGCGGTCGCAAGGGAGATCGCATCGTGCTGCACGACCTTCGCAGCCGTCAGGTGAACGAGTTCCGGTCGTGGGAGGAGGCTCTCGCGCACATGCGGGCACTGTCTGAACGAAGCGGTCTGCGCTGACGAGCGCCAAAGGAGGAAGTGAGATGAACGCCATGAGTCAACCTGCCAGGTCACGGAGAACGAACCGCAGCGGCGGCGTCCGCTTGCTGCTTGCGGCACTTGTCGCGGCCATCACGGTGTGGTGCTGTTCGAGCGCCCTGGCGCAGAACTTCACGGGCACCTACCTTGGCAGTGCCGAGAGTGGCCAGGTCACAGTTGAACTAAGCATGGCGGGCGAGGAACTACTCGGCCGCCTCAGCGCGCAAGGCATCGAGTTCACACTCGAAGGCGTGGTGCAAGACGGCGTCGGCGCGGGCCTGGCGTACACGGCCGAAGGTTCGGTCGGCTTCGAGGCGTACCTGGAGGGCGACACCCTGGGGCTCTACCTCTTCGAGATGGACGCGAACGGCGCGCCCATCGTCGAGAGCGTCATCGAGTTGATAATGACGCGGCAAGCCGCAGGTGCAACAGGCGGCACTCCGGCCAGCAGCGTCGGCGCTCCCACCCCCGCCGGCGCTCCGAGCAAGCAGGTCACAGGCGCCACTGTTGCTCCCCCGCAGGCACATGACGAGGTTCTCGCGGCCGGAGCCCACGCCACCTTGACAACCGACAACGCACTGGCCTTCATCGAAGCGCTCGAGTTCGTGCTCGCCGAGATCGGCTACGCCTACACCTTCACCGAGGCCGACCGTGCTGAGGCGCTGACGTCGATAGCGGCGGCCTACCCGACGATGCAGCAGATGGACCAGGTCGTGCTGTCACAAGCCCGCGAGGTCTGGGAGCGTGTGAAGGTCAACTGGGCGAGCGCGGCAACGAGCGAACAGGAAGAGTTCGCGCTCGGCGTGCTCATCCTGGCGTTCGGCGAGCAGACCGTCAGCACCTGGGTGGGACCGTCGGGTGGCGGCGGTGGTCAAGGACTGGGCGGCGGGAGCTGCGCCACCTTCGAGGACTGCACAAGCAGCTTCGTTGATGAGCAGACATGGACCGACACCTTCAACGCGCAGGGCTGTTGGGCGGCCGCCGGCTGCAGCGGCTTCGACGCCTCGACCAACTCGTTTGATTACGACGGCTATTGAGCATCAGCGCCGTTGGTGAGGCGCCAGCGGCTCCTGATGGCTCTTAATTCGGGCCTCCCGTAGTCGTGTTCAGGCGTTGTAGTTGATCATCCACGCCACGCCGAACTTGTCGAAGAAGCTGGCGTAGAGGTCGGCCCAGCCGGTCTTGGCGAGCTCCATCTCGACTCTGCCGCCGGCCGAGAGGCCGTCGAAGAGGCGCTTTGCCTCCTCCATGCTCTCGGGGTTGAGGTTGATGTAGACGTTGGTCCCAAGTTTGAAGTCGTCCTTGCCATGAGCCGGCACATCGGACCCCATTAGGAAGGTCCCGGGCGCGATCTCGAAGCCGATGTGGCCGATTCGATCCTTATCCTCGGGCGCTGGCTCACCCCCGCCGAGGTCGGCGTACGTGAACTTCTGGTTGAACTCGCCACCGAAAACGGAGCGGTAGAACTCGAACGCTTCGAGCGTGTTGCCGTCGAAGTTGAGGTACGGTTCGACTGATTTCATGGTTCCACCTTCCCACAGCTTGCGGACAGCTACTGACAGGTATATACCCGACGCTTACCTAGCCCGGTTGAGTGTAGGTACACGCACCTGTCGTGTCAACTCCGAGGCAACCGGCCCGCGGGACAATCGGAGCTAACGAAGCGCCTGGAGAATAGCCGCCCGATTCCCGGCGGCGGCATGGGCGGGCAGGGGCCTAAACTCTTATCAACTCAGCCGAGCGGCGCGCCAATAGCTGCCTGGCGGTTTCTGTGTAACGCCCCTTTCCAGTCATGCACAAGCGTGAGGTGAACGATGATCGAACAGGTAACAGCGACAGCAAACGGCGCCAGCCGCGAAGCGCTGCCCGGCCGGCGGCAAACCGAGCCCGCTCACGGGGCGGAGCGCGACTCGCCGGCAGCGCAACGCGGGCCGCTGCGCTCCCACGGCCTCGTTGGCCGCTACTACCGCGCCCTGCTCGAGCGCGATGGCGCCTACGAAGGGGTCTTCTACGTGGGCGTGAAGACCACGGGGGTGTTCTGCCGCCCCACCTGCCCGGCGCGCAAACCGCACCTCGAGAACTGCGAGTTCTTTACCAACGCCAAGGACGCCATGCACGCCGCCTACCGACCATGCAAGCGCTGCCGACCGCTTTCGCACCCCAACGACATGCCCGAGGTCGTAAGGCAGTTGGTCGAGGCGGTCGAGGCCGAGCCCGAGCGACGCTGGCGCGACCGCGATTTCCGCGCTCGTGGCGTCGACGAGTCGACCGCCCGACGGCTGTTCAAGAAGCGCTTCGGCATGACGTTCATGGAGTACGCAAG
>DASROV010000417.1:0-3931 GCA_035646755.1 Trueperaceae bacterium
CTCCTGGCTCCTCGACCTCGCTTACCACCCTGCTCACCACCCTGCTAACCACCCAGTGGTGCATGCCGATCTGCCTGCCCCGCCCGAAGCCGTTGCGCTCGAACAGCCTGGTGGTGGCGTTATGGAGGAACGAGCTCGAGGTCTTGCGGTCAGTGACGTCCTCGGGGTAACTCTCGACCACGCCGCCACCCTGGCTCGCGATCGCCCGCAACGCCCCCTTGAGGGCGAACTCGGTTACTCCCCTGCGGCGGTAGCGCTTGTCAACGAAGAAACAGGTGATGCGCCAGTCGGGCAATTCGGTTAGGCCGACGTCGTAGGCCTTCTGTCGTTTGATCTGCGGCAGTTCGGATAGCGGACCGTGCTGGCACCAGCCGGCACACAGCTCACCGTCGAACACCAGCGCGGCATGCGCGTGGCCAGCCCTGACCAGAGCCTCCTTGTCCTCGCGGTACGTCGCCATCGTGCTGCCAGGTTCGCGCGGGTGGAAGATCATGCACCAACAACCGCCCCAAACGCCGTTGTGGCGCTCGACCAGGGCCGCGAAGGCGTACCAGGTGGATTCGTCAAGTTCTCTCACGGTGAAGTCGGACACGACACAACTTTATAGTCCGTGAGTAAGCGTTCGGTCAGCGACGGAGCTCACCAGCCCGCCGTCAGGTCAGCCGACGCGGTCGCGGGGCCGCAGCTCACGGTAGGCGCGGAGTGTGTCGGCCGCCGGCCTCACCCCCAGTTCCGCCAGCAGATGCAGTTCGAACTCCTGGTAACGCCGCTCGACTGCGGCCAGGTCGCCGCGTGCTGCCAACGCGCGCATCTCAAGGACGCAGGCGCGCTCCGAGTATGGATCGATTGCTGACAGTCGGCGCGCCGCCACGGCGGCCTTGTCCGGTTGGCCGTGCCGCAGCTGGAGGTCACCGAGGACGGCCAGAGCCTCGGCGTGGGCCGCCGCTACGCGCCGGCGCTCGCCCTCCAGCCACGGGTAGTCGAGCCCGGCTAGGTACTCGCCGCGCACCAGCGCGTCCGCCTCGGCCAACAGCGCGAGGGCCGCGTCCGGCTCGGCCTGCCTTGCCTGCGCCAACAGCGCATCGAAGCGGTCGATGTCCAAGGCCAGGCGGGCCACGTCGAGGCGGTACTTGCGGCCGTCGACCAGCACGAACTTGGTGTCGTCGGCCGGGCCACGGCGCAACGCTCCACGCAGGCGATAGAGGGCGGTGTGGAAAGCGGTCTTGGCGCGCTCGGGCTCGTCGGGCCACAACGCTTGCAGGGCCTGGTCGACGCGCACGCTCTCCGAACGCAAGGTCACAAGGTAGGCCAAGAGGTCGTGCGCCTTGGCCGAGACCCAGGCCCCGGCCGCCAGTGGCTGGCCACCGACGCTCACCTGCATCTCCCCCAACACGGCGATGGTCACGACCGCGTCGGTCGCCTGCTCTTCGGTCCGCGCCCCGGCCGAAGGGCCGGCGCCGGCCCGTCGTGCGAGCCCTGACTCGACGCGGGCCAGGAAGGCATCGCCCGGATGCGAGGCGCGCACAGCGCCGACGACGACCCGCGCACGCTCACCCTGGTCGGCGAACAGCTGCCAGGCGTGCGTCGGCGACAGCATCGCGAGTGAACGCTCGGCCAAGGCGATGCCGTCCTCGCGCTCGCCGCGGGACAACGTCAAGTAGGCGAGCCCGAAGTAGACGAGGGCGAGGGGTATGCGGTACTGCCGGGCCTCGCCCAGGTCGACAAGTTGCCGGTAGATCCTCTCGGCGTCGACCAAGCGCCCGGCGCTGAGGTAGGTGTCGGCGAGCACGCTGCGGCAGACGTACACCTCGTAGACGGTTGGCGAACCCTCGTGCGCCCACAACGCCTCTTCCGCCACCTGGATGGCTTCGGCCGTGCGCCCTTGCAGCTCCAGGACGTAGGCCAGGTAACCGGCCGCCATCACGTGGTCGTAACTGGCCCCGCCGATCTCCGCCGCGGCCGCCATGGCCTGGCGCAGGCACGCCTCGGCCCGGTCGTACTCGCCCGCACGAGTAAGGCAGTTGCCCAGCGCGGCGTAGGCGGCAGGCAGCCGTTCGTGGAGCTCGAAGCGCTGGTAGGCCTCGAGCGCGCGTTCGGCGTGGGCGGTGGCGGCGGCGTGGTCGAAGCGGTAAAGCGTGGGCGTCGCCAGCGTCAACCGCACCTCGGCGGCCTGGGGCGTGTCGGCGTCGCCCAGCCGCAGCAACGCGTCCTCGAGGTGCTTCACGGCGGAATCGACGTCACCGTGCCACCAACAGATCTGCCCCAGCGAGCAGGCGAAGGCGGCGTGAAGGTGGACGGCCGCCTCCGGGTCGTGGTCGTCGTCGGGACCTAGCGCGGTGGTCGTCAGCGCCGGATCGTCGCCGCTGGCTTCAAGCTCAGCGAGCGCGCGCTCGGCCATCTGGCGGCCGTCGACCATGCCGTGCAGGTGTCCCTCGGTCTTCGCCCTCTCCAGCCAGGCCGAGGCCCTGGTCGTGGCCCTGACGCCGGTTCGCTGGGCGATGGCGGTCGCCTCCTCGGACCACTCCTGGGCCCGCGGATAGTCGCCTTGCGACCTGGCGATGCCGGCCATCGCGGTGACGGCCCCGCAGGCGACGTCGGTCCGGTCGGTGGCCAGGGCCGTACGTCGCGCCTCGAGAAGGGCCACCACGGCCTCGGCCAGGCGGCCCCGCTGGTGCAGGACCAACCCGTGGAGGAAGCGCAGCTCTGGACGCGTCCTCACCACCGGCTCGAGCCGCACCAACCAGCGATGCAACGCCTCGCCGCGGCCCGCCCGCAGGTAACGGAGGCCGTGACGGGCCAGCAGTCGGGCCGCCTCCTCCAACTCGCCGTTGGCCAGGTACAGGCCCACCGCCGCGTCGACCTCGCCGCGCTGCTCGGCGGCCCGCGCCGAGCGCGACCGCAGGCTCTCTACGCGCCCGGGGTCGCGGTAGTGGGCGAGGCTGAGCAGGAACTCGCGAAACAACTGGTGGTAGCGGTACCAGCGCTCATCCTCGTCGAGCCTCTGCAGGAACGCGTGACCCAGCTCGAGGCCCTCCAACAACGCGGCGACCTCCGTGGGTCCAAGCGGGTGGCTCTCGGGCTGCGCCGGCGTCGCCGCGATCCCTTGCAGGAGCGCGGCGCAGGTGTCGACATCGAGCTGGGGTAGCACCGCGGTGTCGAGCAGGAACTGCTGCACGTGCGGCGGTTGACGCGAGAACACCTCCTGCATGAGGTACCCGGCGACCACCGGATGGGCGCCTTGCAGCCGGGCCAACAGCGGCGCGAAGGCGTCGTCGTCGCCGTCGCGCAGCAGCTGCATGGCGAGCTGCAGCCCCACCGGCCAGCCTTCGGTGCGGTCGACCAGCCGGCCGACGGCCGCCTCGCTGAGCTTGGGCAGGTAGCCGCGCAGCCAGGCGCCGGCTTCCTCGGCCGTGAAGCGGAGGTCCTCGGTGGAGATCACGCCGAGCGTGCCGCGCGCACGCCACCTGGCCACGGGCAACGAAGGCATGCTACGCGACGCCATCAGCACGTGCAGCCCCGGGGCCGGCGCGTCGACAAGCAGCTCGATGAGCTTCAGCACCTCGGGGTTGGACACCAGGTGCAGGTCGTCGAGGACCAACGTCCAATCGCCCGCCGGCGCGTCGATGAAGGCGTTGACGAGCATGGCCAGGTGTCGACCGCTGGCGCCGCCCGGCGTGGCACCGAACGCCTCCGCCAGCCGCGCGCCGGCCTCGGGGAACGCCCGCCGCGTGCCCTCCACCAGCGCGGCGACGAACGCCGCGGGGTCGTTGTCGCCTTCGTCGAGCTGCAGCCATACCGACGGCTCTTTCGTGCCCTCGACGAGTTCGACGAGCAGCACCGTCTTGCCGTAGCCGGCCGGCGCCACCAGCAGCGCGGCGCCACGCTTCAGGTGCTCACGCGCCACCCGCGCCAGCCGCTCGCGCGGCTGGCG
>DASROV010000418.1:0-3882 GCA_035646755.1 Trueperaceae bacterium
GCGAGGGATCCGGCGCCAGCCACAAGCCGCCGTGGCGGCCCTCGCCGTCATCGAAGTCGGCCTTGAAGTCGTCGCCGAAGTCGTCGCGGTAGGACTCGTCGACATCATCCCCGGAAGCGCCGCCGAGGGCGTCCTCGTGCCACGCGCTGTCGCCAGCAGAGCCACCCGAACGGGCTTCGTAGTTGGCCTCGTCGTTGGCCTCGTCATTGGCTTCATCGTTGACTTCGTCGGTGGCCTCGTCGTTCGCCTCGTCGTTCGCCTCGTCGGTGGCCCCGTAGTTGGCCCCGTAGTTGGCCTCGTCGTCGGCTTTGTCGTTAGCTTCGTCGTGAGGCGAGGGCACCCAGCGGGTAGACGACAGCCGCAGGTCGACGGCGCCTGAGTAGCCGTCGTCCGTAAGATAGCCGCGCGCGCCGAGCGGACCCACCGCACCCTCGTTCGGCTCGTCGCCATGTCCGACGTTGGCACCGTCGCTCGCTTGGTCGCCTGCAACGTCGCTCACGGTGCCGGCTATCGTGTCGCTCGCATGTGCGCCAAGCTCTTCGTCATCGTCGTGCCAAGCGTCGCTCACGTCCCAGCGCTGGCCTTCCGCGAGCGGATCGGGAGGGCCGCCGTACTCGTAGTCGGTCGGCGACTCGGCTGCGGTTGGTTCGTCTGGCGGCGGTTCGCCTGCGGCTGTCTCCGCTTCGGCACCCGTCCCGGCTTCGGGCCGCTCGGCCGAGGTTTGCTTCGCCTCAGGCTCTTCGGCCGCGGCCACAGCGGGGGGACCGGTAAGCACGCTTGGCCGCTCGACGACGGTTACCATCACGCCTGCCTCGCCGAAGACGTTCGCGATCGCGTCGGCCTTGTCAGCCAACACGTCGCGGGTAACGGGACCGGTGCGCCCGCTTAGCAGCGTGCGGATGCGACCTTCGTCCATGGCGAGGCGGCGGGCGATGTGGACGGCTGCCCGTTCGACGTCGTCAGCAGGCACCGGACGCGCGATCTCGACAACGAACCGACGCTGGTTCAAGCCCCCCACCTTCCCGAGGGCACGCATTCTAACTCCTGCGCCGCCCCCCGAGTCTCTGCTACCATGTCTTGAACATGAAGCTAATCCTCGCCATCGTGCAGGACGCTGACGCCGGGCGTCTCCAGGAAGTACTGAGGGAACGTGGCTTTCAATCGACGAAGCTCGCGTCCACCGGCGGCTTCCTACGTGAAGGCAACACGACCGTGCTCATCGGTGTAGACGACCATAAGGTCGAAGACGTCAAGAGCATCCTACACGCGACTTGTCGCGAGCGCTCAAAGGTCGTGACGGCCGGCTCTCCGATCCACGCTCTCGAGGGCGTGTTCGCGTCACAGCCGATGGAAGTACCCGTCGGCGGGGCGATTGTTTTCGTCATCAACACCGAAGAGTTCGTCCGCTTGTAAGCCTTCCGCCTGTAATCGCCTGATCTCGTAAGCTGTCCGGCCGGCGCCGTTCTCGCTCTCTACTGTTTGTCCTTCTCCCCCGGCGGCTCGTCGGGGGGGTCCGACTCGTCGGCACGGTTGCCGGGCGCCTGGGGCTCCTCGAGCGGGGCGGACTCGTCGGCATCAAGTGGCCCGGGCTCCTCGTGCGGCGCGGGCTCCTCGAGTTTCGCGGGCTCCTCGGCCGCTTCTGGTTGTGCGGGCTCGTCGGGCTCGTCGAGTTGCGTCGACTCCTCGGCCGCACCTGGCTCCTCGGACTCCGCCTCCTCGTCGTCGGCGACGGCTTTCGCCTCGCGCAAGATCTCGAATACCTCCTCGCTTCCCGGTGACTTGAGGGCCGCCTGGTCGAGTTCGTGGATGTCGTGCATGCGCAACGCCATGAACAACGAGGCGCCGGCCAGCACCACCCCAAGACCGAAGAGTGTAGGCAGCGGGATCACCAGAATCGCGGCGCCGGCCAAGATAGGCGCCAGGCTTGGCAGCGCCAGCACGCTGTTTACCAGGCCGATGTACATAGCGCGCTCCCTGGTCGGCGAGATCGCGTAGAGCAGGTTCCACGCGGCGCTGCCGACCCCGGCGTTGCCGATGGCGGAGAGCATGAACACAGCTGCGAACCAGCGCCAGTCGTTGATGAGCAGCGCCAGGATCAGCCCGGCCACCAGGCAGCCGTAGCCGATCTGCAGCACCAGCACGTTGTGACCACGGTTCGAAGGCGCCCGAAAGGCGAAGTTGGCGACGATGGAGACGGCCGTTGCGGCGATAATGTAGAGGCCGAGAGCGCTCTCAGGCGCGTTGAGCGTGTTGAGCGCGTAGATGCCGTAGAACGGCTCAGCAAGCAAAGCGGCGAGGCCGATGAAGCGCGCCGACAGGAACTTGCGAAGCACGCGGTCGCTGCGCAGCAGGCTCGGGATGTACCTAAGCATGCCGATAAGCGGCCGGCGCATGCCGGGCTCGCCGGGGGGCTCGCGCACCAGGCTGAAACTCGCGTTGCCTACCGACGCTAGGATCGTGCCGAATAGGAAGAGGTAACCGAAGTCCTGGGGGAACGGGATGTCCGAGGCGAGGATGCGCCGCAGCACCAGGCCGCAACCGAGGGCGACCACCCCGCCGATTACGTTGCGAAGCGCCCAGAAGGTGCCGAGTCGGGAGTGAGGCACGATCTTGGCCAAGACGTCAGCGAACGGCACGCCGCCAAGGCCACTCGACATCGCGTTCACCGCCACCATGGCCACGACCACCGCGGCCACAAGCCCCGGATCCAGGCCACTGCCGAACAACACCACAAACGACATCACGAAGAAGGCGGCGTTCCTTAGCGTGGAGGTGTAGCGGTAGTACTTCAACTTCATCGGCTCGTGTGAGAGCCGGTTGGCTACCAGCAGTTGCGGCAACGAATGGAGGCCGACCCGCAACGCCGGGACCAGGCCAATGACGACAGGGGACGTGCCGAGCGCGGCCAGGAACGGCGCCAACACCAGGCTGCTGTTGAAGAACGCCTCGCCGCCGTTGACGAAGACGCCGTTGCTCACCCCCAGCCAGAAGTTCCTGTCCCAACGACGCTCTTGCCGCACGTGCGGCTCATGCTACGCCAAGGCCGTTGGTCGACCTTCACCCTTACCGGTCACCAACGGCGTCGGCTGAAACGAGAAACGGCGCTCAGCTAGCGAACGCGAGCCTCGCCGCCGCCAGGTCGTAAAGAGCGTGCCCGACGCTCTTGAACACGGCGTAGGCGGGTCGACGCGCGGCTTCGCGAGGCCGCTCAGCGCCAAGCCACACCGCCAGCGGCAGCGCCTGGTCCCAGCTCCAGGCACCTGCCTCGACCGCGGCTATGAGGTCGCCCGCCTCGGCTTTGGCGCCCACCAAGGTGTCGACCACCACCGTGCTGGCGGCACCGACGACGTCCGCTCCTAACTCGGCCATGTCGTGACGGTACGCCCCGACGGCGCAAACCACGGCGTCGAGTCGAAGACCGCCGGTAAGTACCGGCGACCTGCTGGTCGTGGCGGTGACTACGATGGCGGCGCCAGCGACCGCGGCCTCGAACTCGCCGCCAGTCGCCGCCACTGTGCTCGCCCGGTGGCCGGTTCCGGCAAGGCGCCCGGCGAGGCTAGCGGCCTTGTCGTTGGTGCGCGAGGCGATGACGACGCTCTCCACGCCCGGCTCGCCGGCCAGCGCCTCCGCGTGCGCGCGGCCCTGGGCGCCGGCGCCAATCACCAGCAAATCACCCCTGCCACTAGCACCCCAGCCCTGCCGCCGCAGCGTCCTCACCGCCAGCAGGCTGAGGGCAGCGGTCCGGCGGGCGGTGACGACGGCCCCGTGAAGCACGCCAAGGCGCCTGCCGTCACGAGCGTCGGCGACGATCACCTCGCCGCTGATCGTCGGCAAGTTCGTCCCGGCGTTGCCGGGATGGACGGTGACGACCTTGACCATGGC
>DASROV010000419.1:0-14457 GCA_035646755.1 Trueperaceae bacterium
GTTCATGGTGCATCCCGTGCTGCCCCGCGGCGGGCGCAGCACGGGATGCACCATGAACATCACCAGCCTGCCGTGCGGCGTGAGCACCCTGGCGGTCGAGGCGATCACCTGGTGCAAGGGGTCCATGTCCTGCACGCTCAAGAGGAACACCGCGACATCGAACGAGCCCGGTTGGGCGCTGGTCGTCCCGACGAGGTCGCGGGCGTCGCCGTGCTCGAAGCGCCCCTCGTCGCCGCGGCGCTTGCGAGCCAGCTTGATCATCGCCTCGCTGGCGTCGACGCCGAGGTACTCCGCACCCGCCTTTACCACGTGGTGAGCCAAAACGCCCTGGCCGCAGCCCACGTCGATCAACCTCTCCCCGGACTTCAGATCGGCGAGGCGCATCACGCTCGGCACGGCCGCCTTGCGGTGGTGCGGCGTGCCGCGCACGCCGATGGTGCTGTCGTACCAAGCGGCGACTGGGTCCCAGCTCGACTGGCCGGTTCGGCCCTGGCCCCCGCCCGACCTTCGTGGCCCACGTTCGTCCGGGCGGCGGAGGCGTCGAGGCTTGCCTCCGGGTTTGTCGCGGGCGGTCATAGTCGCGATTGTACGGGTCTTGACAGTCGTGGCCCGACGGACATAACCTTCGGCAAACCAACCTGAACCGCTCGTCAGGTGAACGGCCCGTCAGATGGTTCGTTCGTCGGCCGCATCGACTCCCCGTTCACCGGTGGCCGCGCCAACCGGCCAGATCCCGCCTAAGTCCGACGACGAGCGACATGAGAGGCAGTAGGAGTGAGTGAGCTACCCCACCCGAGCACCGCTCGGGGCGAGGCCACCAGACGCAAGCTGCTCGAAGCCGCCGAAGCCGAGATCGGCGAGAACGGCTTCGCCCGCAGCTCTGTGGCCTCGATCACGCGCCGGGCCGGGGTGGGCCAAGGCACCTTCTACCTTTACTTCCCCAGCAAGAGCGACGCCCTGCGCGAGCTGGTGCGACACATGGGCCACAGCCTCCGCCGGACCTTGGCCGAGGCCACCGTCGGCCAGCGCGACCGCCTCGAGATCGAGCGTCGCGGCCTCGAAGCCTTCCTGCGCTTCTCGCTCGAGCATCAGAACCTCTACCGGGTGGTAATGGAGTCGCAGTTCGTCGACGAGGCGATCTACCGCGAGTACTACCAGACGCTCGCCGACTCGTACACCGCCAACCTTCGCGCCGCCCAGGAGCGCGGTGAGGTAGGGCCAGGCGACCCCGGCGCGCAGGCCTGGGCGCTCATGGGCATCGCGCACTTCCTCGGGCTGCGCTACGCCATCTGGGACAAGGGGGAACCGCCGCCAGCGGTGATGGACACGGCGTTCGACTTCATCCGCCGTGGCCTTGGGGCCGTCGACGAGGCCGACACAGGTGACGACGCCGAGGCGACGGCGGCGAAGAAGGGCCTCGCCGACAGGACGCCGGTGTGAACCCCGCGGCCGTCGGCGTGACCGGCCTCGGCACCTACGTTCCCACCGGGCGATTGAGCGCGGCCGAGCTGGCGTCGCTAACCGGCCTTCCTGGCTGGGTGGTGGAGCAGAAGCTGGGCCTCGTCGAGCGGGTCGTCGCCGGCCCCGACGACCACCCGACCGCGATGGGCGTGTGGGCGGCGCAGCGCGCGTTGCGCGACGCCGGCGTCGCCGCACAGGACGTCGACGTCGTCATCTCGATCACCGAGGAGTACAAGGAGTACCCGGTGTGGACCGCCGGTATCAAGCTGGCCCACGACGTCGGCGCCAGCAACGCCTACGCCTACGACATCGGCCAGAAATGTGGCACGACCGTGCTCGCGCTCAAGCAGGCCAAGGACCTGCTGAGCGCCGACGCCAGCGTCGCCACGGTCCTCATCGCCGGCGGCTACCGCAACTCCGACCTCATCGACCTCAAGGACCCCGACGTGCGCTTCATGTACAACCTCGGCGCCGGCGGCGGCGCGTTGGTCGTGCAGCGCGGCGGCGGTCCAAGACAGTTCCACGAGCTGCTCGGCTCGAGCTTCATCACCGACGGCAGCTTCTCTCTCGACGTGCTCGTCCCCGTCGGCGGCACCAAGGCGCGGCTGACGGCGGCCAACGTCGCCGACTATCGGCTGCGGGTGCCCGACCCGGACGGCATGAAGCAGCGCCTGGAGAGCGCCAGCCTCGAGAACTTCATCACCGTCGTCACGCGCGCCGTCGAGCGCTCCGACGCCGAGCTCACCGACATCGCCTACCTGGCCATGCTCCACGTCAAGCGCAGCGCGCACGCCTACCTGCTCGAGCGGCTGGGGCTCGCGCCGGAGCGCAGCACCTACCTCGAACACTACGGGCACATCGGCCAGGTCGACCAGGTCCTCTCCCTTGAGCTGGCGCGCGAGGCGGGCAAGCTGAGAGCCGGCGAGCTCGCGGTGCTCGTCGCGGCCGGCGTGGGTTACGTCTGGAACGCCATCTGCCTTCGCGTGGGTGAGCACTCCGGCCACGGTGCGATGCCCCAGGGACTGGCCGGCCCGTGATCTTCGACATCGCCGCCCGCCGCGCCGAGCTGACACCGCATGCCCCCGCGGTGCTGTGGGGCGGACGCTGGTACGACTACGCGGAGATGAACGAGCGCGCCGAGAGGTTGGCGGCCGCGCTGCTGGCCAGCGGCGTCGGCAAGGGCGACCGCGTGGCGGTGCTCGCGCACAACCACCTCGCGCATCTCGACCTGATCCTGGCCACCGCGAAGTGCGGGGCCGTCTACAGCCCGTTCAACGCGCGGCTGGCGGAGCCCGAACAACGCGCCATCGCCGCCTATCTAAGGCCGGCGTTGCTGCTGCACGACGAAGAGCATGCGGCCAAGGCCGCGGCGACGGGGCTGACTCGCTGGCACCTCGACGACCACGACGACCGCCTTGCCGCCGCCCCCTTAGGCGCGCTGGCGCGCCTCCGCGAGCGGCAGCCGGCGGGGCCCGTATCGGCCGAGGACACGCAGATGATCCTATTGACCGGCGGCACCACCGGGCTGCCGAAGGGCGCCATGCAGCCTTACCGCCAGGGGTTCTACAACGCCGTGAACACCGTGCTGAGCTGGGGCCTGCGGGCGGACGACTGCGTGGTGCAGGCGACACCGTGCTTCCACGCCGCGGTCAACGCGTTCACGATGCCGCTCTTCCACCTCGGCGCACGTGTCGTAATGCAACGCACCTTCGAACCGGCCGAGTACCTCGAACTGGTGCGCGCCAGCGGGGCGAGCATCCTCTTCCTGGTGCCGACCATGTTCCAGATGTTGGCCGCGCACGCCGACTTCGCCGCCGCCGACCTCGGCAGCGTCCGCTGGGCGATATCGGGCGGCGCCCCCTGCCCCGAGCCGGTGCGGACAGCCTTCGGCGCCCGCGGCATCGCGCTGCGCCAGGGCTACGGCCTCACCGAAGCTGGGGTCAACTGCTTCTCCATCACCCGCGAGCAGGCGCTCGAGCGGCCCGGCTCGGTCGGCAAGCCCGTCCTTCACGGCCGCGCTGTGGTGAGGAGGGCCGACGGCACGCCGTGCGCGAGCGACGAGCCGGGCGAGCTCACGCTCGCGGGCGGACACCTGTTCAGCGGCTACTTCGAGCGGCCAGAGGCAACGGCCGACGTGCTCCGTGACGGCTGGTTGTGGACCGGGGACCTCGCCACGGTCGATGGCGACGGCTTCTTCACAGTCGTCGGGCGCCGCAAGGAGATGTTCGTCTCCGGCGGCGAAAACGTCTTCCCCGTCGAGGTCGAGGCCGCCCTCTACGACCACGCCGCGGTTGCCGAGTGCGCGGTCGTGGGTGTACCGGACGAGACCTGGGGCGAGGTCGGCCTCGCCGGCGTCGTGCTCAAGGTAGGCAAGGAGGTCGACGCCGCCGGCCTGCGCGCCTTCCTCAAGTCCCGCCTCGCCAACTTCAAGGTTCCCAAGCACTTCGCCTTCGTTACGGCCCTGCCAAAGAGCGCGGCGGGCAAGGTCCTCAAGCGCGAACTTGCCGAGCTGGCCGGCACCACGCCCGCCACGCCCGCCACGCCCTCCACAGGGAACAAGGAGGCGGCCCCATGAGATGAGCCGTGTTGCCGCCCGCGGCGATGACAACGAGGTCATCGCCCCCACAGTCGTGTGAAAGCCCTGAAGGAGGAGAGATGAAGAGAACCCTAGCAGTACTTCTTGCCGCCGCCGTCGTCAGCCTGGCGTCGGCGCAGGTGACCATCGGCGTGCTGGCGCCGCTGACGGGCGGCGCGGCCGGCACCGGTCAGGCCCAACTCGCCGGTTTCGAACTCGCGCTCGAGGAGATAAACGCCGCTGGTGGCGTGCTCGGCGAACCGCTCGAGCTGGTCATCGAGGACACCCGCGCCGACGCCGCCACGGCTGTTGCCGCGTTCGAGAAGCTGATGACCGAAGACGGCGTCGAGTTCATCGCCGGCGGTTACTCGTCGGGCGTGACGCTGGCGCTCGTCGAGTCGTTACGTACCTTCCAGCCGGTAGTCAGCTGGATCGGCGGCGCCGTTTCCGGCGTCGGCATCGAGGGCTTCGACGGTATCGAGGAGTTGCTCGGCGAGGAAGACTGGTTCTTCCACGTTCATCCATGGGACTACCAGAACACCGAGGCCTCGACCGGCTTCACCGTCTACACCGGCGTCGACACCGTGGCGATCCTGCACGAGAACTCCGCCTTCGGTGGGCCGGGCGCCGCTGCCGCCGAGGGTCTCATCGAGGCCGGCGGCGCGACCGTCGTGCTCAACGAGGCGTTCCAGTCGACCCTTACGGGCGGCACCGGCGACTTCCGGGCGGCGATAAGCAAGGCCGCCGCCGAGAACCCCGACATGCTCTTCTGGATCGGCTACGACAGCGACGTCGTGCCCCTCATCAGCCAGATCCGCGAGCTCAACTTCACCCCGCAGTACATCTTCGGCGCCCCTCCCGGCTGGCCGAGCGAGTTCGACGCCGCCCCGGAAGCGCAGTGCGTTAGCGGCCTCATCGGCTACCTGCCGAACCTGCCCAACCCCGAAGCCGCCACCTTCCTCGAGGCGTATCAGGACATGCACGGCCGCGCCCCCGACAACTACATGGCGCCCCTCGCCTACGCCCAGCTATGGAGCTACGCCGACGCCATCAATCAGGCCGGCACCACCGACCAGGCCGCGGTTATCGAGGCGATGGAGAGCATGACGTTCGACTCCCCGATGGGCGAGTGGAACTTCAAGCCGTCGCAGATCACCGAGCATCAGGGCTTCGGTTCCGACATCTGGCTGGTCTTCCAGTTCCAGAACGGCGTCCGTGAGATCGTCTGGCCGGCCGACAAGGCCACCGCCCCGCTTATCAGCTGCCGTTGACCGTTACTGTCTGAGAGCAGCTAAGAGGACCTGAGAGGATCTGACGTCCTTTGGTGGCCGCCAACGCCTTGGCGCGGCGGCCACCACCTCACGCCACCGCACACCAGCCTAAATCCAGCCGAGTACCCGCTGGCCACCCGAGCAGCGCTGCCGCGCAGAGCGAGCCGATCCTGATCATGAACCAAGCATGGAACTGAGCCTCATCCCGCAGGCCCTCGTCTCGGGCGTACTGGCCGCCGGTTTATATGCGCTGGTCGCGGTCGGCCTGGCGTTGGCCATCGGCGTCATCGGCATCGTCAACTTCGCGCACGGCGAGTTCTTCATGGTCGGCGCGTTCCTCGCCTACCAACTTTTCGTCAGCTTCGGGTTCGACCCGCTGCTGTCTATCTTGATCGTGGCGCCCGCGCTCTTCGTGATCGGCGCGCTCATCTACCAGAGCAGCATCCGCTTCGTTCTCAAGGCGCCGGAGCTCAACCAGATGCTGCTCACTTTCGGTATCGGCATCATCCTGCAGAACCTCGCGCTGGTCATCTGGGGCGGCGACCCGCGCACGATAAGCAACGTCCCATATCGCTCTATCGGTTACGAACTCATGGGCATCAACATCGGCGTGGTGCCGTTGGGCAGCTTCGTGATCTCGGTCCTGCTGGTAGGCGGACTGTACTGGATGCTGGCTCGCACCCGAGTCGGCCGCGCCATGCGGGCCGTCGCCCAGAACCGCACGGGTGCGGGCCTCGTCGGCCTCGAAGTCGACCGCGTCTACCTCGTCGCGTTCGCCCTCTCGGCCCTGTTGGCCGGCATCGGCGGCGTGATGATCGCGGTCATCCAGTCGCCGACCCCCACCGTCGGCTTCGCGTTCACGCTCAAGGCGTTCGCGATCGTCGTGCTGGCCGGTCTCGGCAACATCAGGGGCATCGTCGGCGCTGCGCTGGTGGTGGCCATCGCCGAGTCGTTGGTCGCGACGCTGGTCCCCGACGGCGACGCCCTGCGCAACGCGGTGTTCTTCGCGATCATCTTCATCGCGCTGGTGTACCGCTCACGGAGGACTGCATGAGCGCGCGCGGCTCGGTCCCCAAGGTCGAGGCGGCCGACGTCACCCCGCGGCGGCGGGCGGGCCTCTCCCGCGACCTGATCTTCACGCTCATCTTCGCCGGCCTGCTGCTGTTCGCACCTACGCTCCTCAGGGCGCTGTTCGGGCAGGCTTCGGTAAGTTACCTCTCGCTCGGCATCAGGGCGGTCGCGCTAGCGGTCCTCGCGCTGTCATGGGACTTAGTGGCCCGCACCGGCCAGTTGTCACTCGCCCACGCCGCCTTCTACGGAGCAGGGGCGTACACCACCGCCATATTGCTGAAGAACTTCGACGCACCACTATGGCTCGGCCTGCCGCTTGGCGGCATCGTCGCCGGCGTGCTCGCTCTGGGGTTGGGCGCGGTCACGCTCAGGCTCTACGGCATCTACTTCGCGATCGCCACGCTGGCGTTCACCGAAGTGGTGAAGGCCGTCGTCCAAGAGTTGCCTACCGCCATCGCCGGCGGCACGGCGGGCGTGAACGTGGCGCCCCTGTTCCGGCCGACCTTCGTCCCCGGCGAGATGGAGCGCTGGGAGATCGCCTTCCTTCGCAACCAGAATTACTTCTACCTCTACGCCGGACTGCTCGTCGTCGCGATCCTGGTGTCGGTGCTGGTGCAGCGCTCGCGGCTGCGCTCGGCGTTCACCGCCATCCGCACCAACGAGTTCGTCGCCAGCGTCATGGGCGTGAACCCGGCGCGCAACAAGCTGCTCGGCTTCGTCATCTCCTCAGCCATCGTCGGCGTGCTGGGGGCGCTTGAGGCCCACCGCCTCGGCAGCGTCATCCCGGAAGGGGCGTTCGCCGTGCACACCACGGTGCTGGCGCTCGTCACCCCGATCTTCGGGGGGCTTTACACCACGATCGGCCCCCTCTTGGCGGCCGGCTTCCTCTCGGGCATCGAGGAGACGCTGAAGCGCAGCCTCGCCGAGGGCTACCTCATCGTCTACGGCGCGGTGCTGGTCATCTCCATCCTGTTCATGCCGCGCGGGCTTGTCGGGCTGTTCGACCGCGTAACCAACCGGCGCAGGCGCGAGGGCGAGGAGCGGCCGTGAGCGCGGACCTGGCGGTGCGTGAGCTCAATAAGAGCTTCGGCGGGCTGCAGGCGGTGTCCGACCTCTCGTTCGACGTCAACGAGGGCGAGATCTTCGCGATAATCGGCCCCAACGGCGCCGGCAAGACGACGACGCTCAACCTCCTGTCCGGCCTGCTAACGCCGACCAGCGGCAGCATCAAACTGCGTGGCGAGGAGATCGCGCAACTCCCGCCCTACCGCCGCTGTCACCTCGGCCTCGGGCGGGCCTTCCAGGTGGTGCAACCGTTCCCGGAGATGACGGTGGCGCAGAACGTGCTCGTCGGCGCACAGTTCGGCGAGCGCGGCGTCTCCGGCGCTGAGGCCGGGCGGCGGGCGGCGGAGGCGCTCGAGCGCACCGCCATGGGAGCCCTCAAGGACACCCCGGTCGAGGACCTAAACCTGCTGCAGGAGAAGCGCCTGGAGATCGCGCGGGCGCTCGCCACCGCTCCGCAGGTGCTCCTGCTCGACGAGGTGATGGCTGGGCTGCGGCCGGCCGAGGCCAAGCAGGCCGTCGAGCTGGTGAGGAGCGTGCGCGACGACGGCGTGACGGTGGTGTTCATCGAGCACGTGATGCCGGTGGTGCGCGACCTCGCCGACCGCGTGCTGGTGATGGATTACGGCCGCGAGCTGGCCACCGGCAGCTACGCCGAGGTGACCGCCGATCCGAAGGTGGTCGAGGCCTACTTGGGCGAGAGCGAGGAGGACTGATGGGACGCGTGCTCGAGGTGCGCGGAGTGCGCGCCGGCTACGGCAAGATCACGGTTCTCTGGGACGTCGATCTGTACGCCGACGAGGGCGAGTTGGTCACCATCATCGGCGCCAACGGCGCCGGCAAGACGACGTTGCTGCGTGCGATAAGCGGGCTCGTTCCGGTCCGCGCCGGTGAGATAGTGGCCTACGGGTCGCTGCGCCTCGACGGTCTCTCGCCCGCCAGGGTAGTGCGGGCCGGCATCGGCCACGTGCCAGAGGGCCGACAGCTTTTCGAGGCGATGACGGTGCGTGAGAACCTCGACTCCGGGGCCGAGCACCTCGCGCACGCGCGGCCCCGCGCCGGCCGCAACAGGGCGTTCGTCCACGAGCTGTTCCCACGGCTCGCGGAGCGCTCCGGGCAGGTGGCGGGCACGCTCTCGGGCGGCGAACGACAGATGCTGGCCATCGGTCGCGCCCTGATGAGCGAGCCGAGGCTGCTGCTGGTCGACGAGCCGAGCATCGGCCTCTCTCCCGCCCTCTCGCAGAGTGTGTTCAAGGCGCTTAGCCAGATCAACGCCGATGGTGTGAGCGTGGTGCTGGTCGAGCAGAACGTCAGCCAGTCGCTGAAGATCGCAGACCGCGCCTACGTGCTTGAGAACGGTGAGGTGCGCAAGGAGGGAACGGGCGCTGGGTTGTTGGACGATCCGGAGGTCAAGGCGGCTTACTTGTCGATGTGAACCGCTCCGCACGATTGACGTAGGCGACTACTGCCCGAGCAAGTCATTGTCGGCATGGCTGCGCTACAAAATGCGGCAGCTTCATGCTACCTTTCGCGGTCCATTTTGAGGCTGTCGTCGGACTGACATCATGCGGAAGGTAGGCCCGAGATCTCCGGCGCCCTCGCCGTGCCCGCTCGGAGAGCGAGGAGCGTCCACAACGCACCAGCCGCATCGACCACGCCGAAGATGAGCAGCCCTGGACGCGAGAGATTCAAGAGCACGAGGACCGCGAACGCGACAAACACGAAGGCCCGGCCCGCGACGGTCGACACGAAGAATTGCCGATGGTTGCTCTTAGCGCCCACCCAGTAGTAACCCGCTAACACGACGACAACCACTCCGATGATCCGGGGCAAGCCGTCGACCGAACTTGCGAAACCCAGCGGCCGCAGTACGACCATTGGTGCGAGAACCAGGAGCCAGCCGACTACGAACAGGTAGACCCCGAACACACTTAGAGTTCGCGATGCCCGATCCACGGTTACACCTCCAGTTTGATTGTGTCCCAGCTTCAACTCCGATCGTAGAGGCTCGTCGGCACTCGATATCGGCGGTGCTCACACACCGCTACAGATCCTCACCTTGTTGGTCGGGGTCACGCAGCTTGGCAAGGCGGCCGTCGAGTCGGATGTAATTCCTGGCGGTGACGCTGCGTCGCTCAACAAGCCATGCGGTTCCAAAACGCTGGGAGTCGGAAGCGCGGCTATGGTTCCGGCCGTCGCGGAGGTGTTGCGCGAACTGCCGTGGGCTGACGACTTCGATTGTGTCGTCTGGGATCTCCAGTTCGAGAAGCATCTGTTCCCCGAAGGCCCGAGGAGTGACGTGCACGAGGCGTTCGATTATCGCGAGGCTTGAGGTGCTGCTGGCGTAGACGATCCGATTGCCTTGCAGGTTCCAGGTTCCGGCTTCGTGGAGTCCACCTTCGCCGTCGAGGGGGTCGAAGTCGGGAAACCTGGCGAAGTCTCGGTTGTGGTCGAAGACCCGCCAGGCGCGCATCTAGTACATCCCGTACCGGATCTTGCCGAGGGTGTTGGCGACGCGCTCGTAGCCGTCGATGCTGTTGAGGTGGTCGATAGGGCGCATGTTGTCGAGACTGATGATGGGCGTGGTGACCCATTCTGCAGCGACCCCTTCGTCCTCGAACACGTCCGCCGCTTTGTAGAGGATCTTGATGATCATCTCGACCTTGAGGCTCTCCTTCTCGTCGAGGTCACCCCGCTCCTGACGTCGCTCGTAGGTCTTCACGCTAACGCCGAGGAAGTCCGCCCAGTCGGGAATTGCCATGCCGATGTTGGAGCGGACGTCTTCGGCTTTAACTGCGGGCAGCGTACGGAATGCGCCTACGTTCGTCTGGCCACCGGCGACCTCTGACCTTGCATCTCCCAGGCGGGCCCTGGTGGCGGCTCCGTGGCCCTTTCGTTTCGTATCCATAATCGATCACCTCCGTCCATGTTGTCCCTCAGTATAGACAAGTTGTCCCAAAGGGTCGCGTTGGAAGCTACGCGCAGTAGTCACGTTCTCGTTGCCGTGGACTTCTAAGCCCAGTCGAGTATTACCTTGCCCGAACTACCTGCGCGCATGACCTCGAACGCGTCCTGGTAGCGCTCCATCGGGAAGCGATGGGTGATCACCGGCGTGACGTCGAGGCCGGCCTCGAGCAGGTTGATCATCTTGTACCAAGTCTCGAACATCTGCCGGCCGTAGATGCCTTGTAGCGTGAGCCCCTTGAAGATCACCCGGTTGAAGTCGACGGCGAACTCCTTGCTCGGTATCCCCAGCAGGGCGAGCTTGCCGCCGTGGATGACGGTGTCAAGCAGCTGCCGGTAGGCGGCCGGCGCGCCCGACATCTCCAGCCCGACGTCGAAGCCCTCCTTCATGCCGAGCTCCGCCATCACCTGCCCGAGGTCGCTGCCTGGGTCGGAGACGTCGACCGTCCTGCTGGCGCCCAGCGCGGAAGCCAGCGCCAGCCGCTCACGGTTGACGTCGGTGATCACGATGTGCCTGGCGCCGACGAAGCGCGCCACGGCGGCGGCCATCAGCCCGATGGGCCCGGCACCGGTGATGAGCACGTCCTCGCCTACCAGGTCGAAGGCCAGCGCGGTGTGCACGGCGTTGCCGAGCGGGTCGAGGATGGCCGCGACCTCGTTAGGTATCGACGCCGGCAGCTTGAACGCGTTGCTGGCAGGTAGAGCGAGGTAGTCGGCGAAGGCTCCCTGGCGCTGGACGCCAACGCCGAGTGTGTTGCGGCACAGGTGGCGTCGTCCCGCGCGGCAGTTGCGGCAGTGCCCGCAGGTGATGTGTCCTTCGCCGGAGACGCGGTCGCCTGGCGCCAGGCCGCTTACCTCGGCGCCGACCGCCGCGATCACCCCGACGTACTCGTGGCCGGTGATGAGCGGCACCGGCACCGTGCGTTGGGACCAGGCGTCCCAGTTGAAGATGTGCACGTCGGTGCCGCACAGGCTGGTGTTGGTGATGCGGATGAGGACGTCGTTGGGGCCGATGCTTGGCCGCGGCGCCTCGGTGCGCCAGATGCCCTCGCGCGGCTCGAGCTTGGCCAGGGCCCGCATGGTGTCGCCCTCCGGGGTCACGCGATCAGCCCCAGCTCGCGACCCACGCGCGTGAAGGCGTCGACCGCCCGCTCCAACTGCTCGCGGCTGTGCCCAGCCGAAACCTGCGTGCGGATGCGCGCCTGGCCCTGCGGCACCACCGGGTAGGAGAAGCCAACGACGTACACGCCCTCCTCGAGCAGGCGGTCGGCCATGCGGGCCGCCAACGCGGCGTCGTGGATCATCACGGGGATTATCGGGTGTCCGGCGCCGGTCATCGTGAACCCGGCGTGCTGCATCGCCGAGCGGAAGTACTCACTGTTGTCGCGCAGTCGCTTGCGGAGCTCCCCTGAGCCCTCGAGCAGGTCGAGGACACCAAGCGAGGCCGCCGCCACAACCGGCGAAAGCGAGTTAGAGAACAGGTAGGGGCGGCTCCGTTGTCGCAGCCAATCGACGATCTCCTGGCGGCCCGAGGTGTAGCCGCCCGAGGCGCCGCCAAGTGCCTTGCCGAGCGTGCCAGTGAGGATGTCGACGCGGTCGATGACGCCGCAAAGCTCGTGCGTGCCGCGACCGTGCTCGCCGACGAAGCCAACGGCGTGACTGTCGTCGACCATCACCAAGGCGTCGTACTCGTCGGCCAGGTCGCAGATCGCCTCGAGGTCGGCGACGACGCCGTCCATGGAGAACACGCCGTCGGTGGCGATGAGGCGGAAGCGCGCGTCTGCGGCGGCCTCGAGCTGCCGCCGCAGGTCGTCCATGTCGTTGTTGGCGTAGCGGAAGCGCTGTGCCTTGCTCAGCCTCACGCCGTCGATGATGCTGGCGTGGTTGAGCGAGTCGGAAATTACAGCGTCCTCGGCGCCAAGCAGCGTCTCGAACAGCCCGCCGTTGGCGTCGAAGCACGACGAGTAGAGGATCGTGTCGTCGGTGCCGAGGAACTCGCTGAGGCGCCGCTCGAGCTCAAGGTGAACGTCGTGGGTGCCGCAGATGAAGCGCACCGAGGCCATGCCGAAGCCGTGCTCGTCGGCCCCGCGCTTGGCGGCCGCGACGACGTCAGGGTGGTTGGCCAAGCCGAGGTAGTTGTTGGCGCAGAGGTTGAGGGCCTCGACGCGACGGCCGTCAGGCAGCTCGACGTCGATGACCGCGTCCTGGGACGAGACGATGGTGCGCTCGCGCTTGCTGAGGCCGGCCGCTTCCACCGACTCGAGCTCGGCCTCTAGGTGCTCCTTGAACCGCGTCCAGCTGCTCATGGCTAGAGGTTACCAGCCGCCGGTTCACCGGCTCGGTCCTGATGGCGCGGGGGCCAGATGGCGCCGGGGTCCCAGCCCACCTGGCCGCCAAGAGAAAGCCCGGGCTTGTGGGCCCGGGCTCGCTCCGCTGGCGCCCGCTTGGGCGCGGCGTCGAACGTTTACTCGCCGACGATGAAGTTGCCGAACATGCCGAAGTTCGATTCCGGCATGGCGTGGCCCGGCGTGGTGCAGTAGTAGATGAACGTGCCGGCTTCGGTGACCTCGAAGGTGATGCTTACCTCTTCACCTTGCGCGGTTACCGGCTCTGACTTCACTTCCAGCTCGTCGATGGCGAAGTCATGCTGCATGCCGTCGCCGCTGATGATCGTGACCTTGACGACGTCGCCGACCTTCACGTTGAGATCGGGGTTGCGGACGCCATCGATGTCACCGCCGACGCCGACCCACTCGAAGCCCTGACTGCCGATGCCGCCCTGGAGTGTGAACTCCACGGTGGGGGTGAGCTCTTCACCTTGAGCGAACGCCGCGCCGAACAGGGCCGCGAGGAGCGTCGCAAGTAGCAACTTGCTGAATCTCGACATCTTAAGACTGCCTTTCTGACGCCTGAAGGGTGCGCCATTAGGCGCGGCGTCATGTGAGCGTCTTGGAGCCGGCGATTTTGGGCCGCCCCGAGAACGACAGATGATGCTATCCAAGGCCCGCCTGAGTATCCTGGGACCACTTGACGGCTCGTCGTCAGGGTTCGTTAATCAAGCCTCAATCTTCACTCGCCGTACGGCACCCATACGTTCTTCACCCTCGTCGAGCGGCGCAGGAACTCGCGCCCTTGCGCCTGCTCGTCGTTGGACCAGTCGCGCCGCGCGCCGCCGTTCACCCAGGTCGCCTTCAGGTTGCCGCTGCTCTCGCGCTCGACGAGGGCGCTGCCCTCGGCCGAGCCGAAGTACCACATCGCCTCGACGGCGTCGTGGCGCGCCAGTACCGCGGCGAGCTCGTCGCGCCGGCCCGTGACGATGTTGAGCGCGCCGGCCGGCAGGTCGGAGGTCTCGAAGACCTGGTAGAGGTCGGTGGCGGCCAGCGGACAGCGCGCCGACGGCACGGCGACCACGCGGTTGCCCATCGCCAGCGGCGGGAAGACCAGCGACACGAACGCCAGCAGCGGCGCCTCGTCGGGGCAGACGACGGCCATGACGTCGAACGGCTCGTTCATTGCAAGGGTCACGTTGCGCATCGGGGTCGGGTGCACGGCGCCGTCGTACTTGTCGGCGTAGGCGGCGTAGGTGAACAGGCGCGAGACGCTCAGCTCGACCTCACGCGCCGCCGCGCGGCGGCCGGTACCGGTGAGCTGCCGCAGGCGCCGTTCGAACTCCGGCGCGCGCAGTTCGAGGTTCTCGGCGACGTAGTAGATCACCTGGGCCCGGTTGTGAGCAGTGGTGGTCGACCACGACGTGCTCTTGACTGCCGCTTCGACCGCGTCGCGGACGTCCTTGCGGTTGCCGAGCGGTGCCTCGCCGACGCGCTCGCCAGCGGCGCCTATGACCGGGTAGCTGTAGTTGGCGTCCGGCCGCTTCTGCGCGCCACCGATGTAGAGCTTGGCGGTGCGGTCGATGGCGGGCACGCTGACGCCACCAGTGGCCGCTTCGTCGAGCTCGTCATCGCTTCCTGGCAGGTCGCCGAGCTGCTCGGCGCCCGCCGGCTCGACCAGCTCGTCGTCCTGGTAGCGCGGCAGCGAGGCCTCGTAGGCGGGCTT
>DASROV010000420.1:0-3498 GCA_035646755.1 Trueperaceae bacterium
GCCCGACCCCAGTGCTACATCTCTCGAGAGTCAAGGGAGTACCTCATGAAGTACGTGTTCTCCACTGCCGACACCAAGCGCTACCGCTTCCCCACGCACACCAACCTGTTGGTGATGGACCGTGCCGACGCGACCACGAGCGAGAGCTTCATCACGGTCATGGAGCCGGGCGAGGCCCCGCCCCTCCACCAGCACGCCGACACCGAGCAGGTCTTCTACGTGCTCTCGGGTCGCGGGCGCCTCGAGATCGGCCCGGACGCCGAGGACCAAGGCGAGTTGAAGCCGGGCGACCTGGTGCGGATCCCTCCTGGCACCCTGCACAGGGTGCCGTGCGTGGGCGACGAGCCGCTGCGTTACCTGGTGGTCGACTGCTTCCCCGGCGGGAGGCCGTCACACGAGCCGACCTGGGATTCTCACGTGCGTGTCGTGTGCCAGGAGAACGGCTGGGACTTCGACGCGGTGAAGCGCTGAGCACCGGGCCTTCGGCCCGCGTGGCCTCGGCCGACGACTCTGGAACCGTCAACTCCCAGCCGGCGACGCCCCAGGTTCCTTCGACCGAGGCGCCGCTCACCGTGGGCGCGACGGTGCGGCAGTGGTGGCCGCTGGCTGCCGGCTGGCTGCTGATGACCGCCGAGCTGACCGTGTTCACCGCCATAGTCGCCCGCATGGCCGGGCCCGAGATACAGCTGGCCGCCTGGGGCGTGGTGTTCGCTGTGTCGACGCTCGTGCAGTCGCCGTCGACGGCGCTGCTCCCCACCTCGACCGCCATGGCGCGCGACCGCCGCGCCTTCGATGGGCTGTCGCGGTACGCGCTCATCGTCATCGCCGTGCTCACCAGCGTGCACGCGCTGGTCGCGCTCACGCCGCTCTACGGTCTCGTCGTCACCGGCGCCATGGGCATTCCTGAGGAGGTGGCAGCGGCGGTGAGGCCTGCGCTCATCATCATGCTGCCGTGGACCTTCGGCACCGGGGCGCGGCGCTTCCTGCAGGGCGTGATGATCCGCTTCGGGCACGCCCGCGTGGTGATCCTCGGCTCGATGCTGCGCTTGGGCCTCGGCACGACCGTGATGCTAGTCGGCAACGCGTTCGACTGGCTGCCCGGCGCACAGTTAGCCGCCGCCGCGATAATCGTCGGGGTGTTGAGCGAGCTGGTCTACAACCGCCTGCGCTTCGCGGCCGTCATGCCAGCCAAGCTGCCGCGCCACGACCCGTTGGCGCGAGAGCTCAGCTTCGCGCGGTTCTTCGCGTTCTTCATGCCGTTGGTGTTGATGACCGTGCTCACGATGGTCGTGCAGACGCTGGTGACGGTCGTGCTCGGACGCATGCCGCTGCCCCTGGAGTCGCTGGCCGTGTGGCCGGTGCTGTTCAGCCTCATCATCATCTTGCAGAGCCCCGGCATGGCCTACACCGAGGTAGTAATCAGCCTGTTGGAGAGGCCGGGCGCCGCCAAGCTGCTGCGGCGCATCACCTGGTTGTCGGTCGCCGGGCTGACGTTACTGCTCGTGGTCGTGGCGGCCACGCCGTTGGCGCGAGCCTGGTTCCTCGGCGTCGCCGCCCTCTCGGCGCCGCTCGCTGAGTTGGCCCTTGCGGGGCTGTGGCTGGGGCTGGCGGTGCCCGGCCTGCGGCTGCTCACCAGTTGGTACCAGGGCGTGATAATCCACGGCGAGCGCACCAGGGGCATCCTCGAGTCGGTGCTGGTGTTCCTCGCCACCTCGGCGTTGTTGTTCGGCGTCGGCGTGGCCTGGGGCGGCGCGCCCGGCCTCTACGTCGGCATCGTCGGCACGACCATCGCCATGGCCGCTCAAGCAGCCTGGCTGTCACACCGCGCCGGGCCCATCCTCAACGCCGCGACGGGCGGCCCTCGGCCGAAGTTGCGGGGAGCGTTGCCATGAGCGGGGACCCCGCGGGCCGCGCGGGCGGCGCGGGCGACAGCCGGGCCGCCGCCAGCCGGTCCGCCGAGGGCCGGGCCGCCGTGAGCCGGGCCGACAAGAACCCTGCCGCACGCCGGCCGAACCTGCTGTTCCTCATGACCGACCAGCAACGGGCCGACACCATCACCCAGGGCGGGCCCTGCCTCACTCCCAACCTGCAGGCGTTGGCTCGAGCCGGAGCCGACCTGCGCCGCTGCTACGCGCCCAACCCCATCTGCTCGCCGACGAGGGCCAGCCTCTTCACTGGGCTCCTGCCGCACGCTCACGGCATGACCGACGTCACCCACGCCGTGCCACCGACGCAGGCCGAGCTCGCGCCCGGCCTTGAGTTCTGGACCTCGCGCCTCAAGGAGGCGGGCTACCACACCGGCTACTTCGGCAAGTGGCACGTCGAGCGCAGCGACGAACTCGAGCGCTTCGGCATCGACGAGTACGAGGTCGACCTCAGGCTCACGGGCGTGGCGACCCACGAGGGGCCGCTGGAGCCGCATCGAGATCGAGCAGCCGGGCTACCAGACGTTCCTGCTGGCCGGGGTGGCCGACACCCCGGCGGACGCGACGCGCGAAGCGCAACTCGTCGACCGCGGCATAGAGTTCTTGCGCGCTGCCGCTCGAGGTGACGCAGGTCGGGCCGCCGTGGGCGGGGCCGACACGGGCCGGGCCGACGCGGGCGGTGCCAACGGGGGCTCCGCTGACCCGTGGGCGCTGTTCATCAGCACCGAGGCGCCGCACGACCCGTACGTCGTGCCGCGGGAGCTATACGAGCGTTACGACGCGGCCGCCATCAAGCTGCCCGCCTCCTTCAGCGACGACCTCAGCGACAAGCCGGCCGTCTACCGCCGCATCGCGGCCGCCTGGGACGATCTCAGCGAGGAGCAGGTGAAACAGGCCATCGCCTGCTACTACGCCGCGTGTTCGGGCATCGACGATCAGTTCGGCCGGCTGCTAGCGGCGCTCGAGGAGACGGGCCAGGCCGAGGACACGCTGGTCGTGTTCACCTCCGATCACGGTGACTATCTCGGCGCGCACGGTCTCTTCCTAAAAGGAGTTCCCGCCTTCGAGGAGGCCTACCGCATGCCGCTGGTGGTGCGCGGGCCGGGCATCGCTCCCGGAACCGTGATCGAGGAGCCGGTCAGCCTTCTCGACCTCGGCCGCACGCTCGTCACCTTGCTGCTTGGCGAGGACTTCGGTGGCCATGGTCGCGACCTTAGCGACCGCCTGCGCGGCGGACCGCCGCTCGACGAGCCCCAGGCGTTCGCGGAGTTCCACGGCCAGCGCCTCGGCTACACCCAGCGCATCGTCTGGCGTGAGCGTTACAAGTACGTGTTCAACGGCTTCGACGACGACGAGCTATACGACCTGAGGGACGACCCCCACGAACTCACCAACCTCGCCAAACGGCCTCAGTCGCAGGATGTGCTGCGCGAGATGGCGGCCGCGATGTGGCGGGTCGTCAAGGAGACCGGCGACGACACGCTTGGCAAAGCCGAGTACGGCATGTTCCGCTTCGCCCCGGTCGGGCCCGGCGTGACGACTGACCAACGAAAAGGAGAGAGATGAGTAGCAA
>DASROV010000421.1:0-3671 GCA_035646755.1 Trueperaceae bacterium
GGAAACCGCTGAACACCGTGTCGGTGCCGGCCAGCCTCTCCCGCAGGTGGCCGAGGGCGGGGCCGTCGCCGACGACCGCGAAGCGCGCCTTGCCGCTCAACAGCCTCACCGCGTCGGCAAGCACGTCGACGCGCTTCTCGAACGACACCCTGCCGGCGTATACGACCAACGGCTCGGAGGGGTTGCCGCCCGAGAGCCGTTCCCGCCAGGCGGCGTCGGCGTGGGCGGGGTTGAACCGCTGGGCGTCGACGGCCTTTGGCCACAGGCGCACGCGGTTGATGCCGAGCGAACGCGCCAACTCGACCATCTGCGGGCTGGTGCAAAGATTGACGTGGGCCAGGTTGTGCACCTCGCGATCGATGATCTCGAGCGGACGCCGGAACCACCCGAGCGAGAGGTTGTGCACCACCTTGGGGTCGGTGTGAAAGCTGGCCAACAGGGGCAGCCCGCTGCGACGCGCGATAACCGCGCCCCAAGCTCCGAAGAAGATCGGGTTGACGACGTGAACGACGTCGGGCTCGAAGCGCTTGAGCTCAACGGCCAGCCGCGCTGACGGCATGGCGAAGCTCAGCTCCGGGTACCACGGGAACGGCAGGCCCGGAGCCGAGACGACGCGGTGGCCGGCTATGGAGCCGGGCGCCCGCGGCGGCACGAGCACCAGCACCTCATGGCCCATGGCCTCGAGGGCTTCCAGGGTCGCGACGAGGCGCGTGACCACGCCATCGACCTTCGGCAGGAAGGTCTCGGAGATCAGTGCGATCTTCAAGGGCTCGATGGACGGTGGTGGCGTCAACGGCTCAGGCGTAGCCTGCCAGCAAGTGGTCAAGCGATTCGCGGCTGGGCCGCAGCCGCTCCGCGGGTAACTGCGAGAGCGGCGAGGCACCAAGCCCGCTCACTTCGGCGAGCGACGCGCGCGAAGCGTCGTAGTAAAGCAGCCCGGTGACCAGCTCGCCTTCTTGGTCGCCCCGGCGCAACCTGGCCATGGCCTTGAGCGGATCGTCGGCCTCATAGTCGGGTTCGAGCTTGCGCAGGGTGAGATGCGAGCCGTCGTGCAACTCCACGACCTTGACCTCGCCCGGGTCGTAATCGCCGATCACTATCTCCTGCTGCTGGGCGACGAAGCCAAGCTCCTGCAACGCCTTCTCGTTGGCGCGGCCGTAGGCGTAGCTCTTGGGAGAATCGTCCTCGTCGTTGAACGCCACGCAGGGGCTGACGATGTCGAGGACAGCCAGGCCACGGAAGCTGAGCGCGGCCTTGATCAGCTCGCGCACCTGCTTGGCGTCACCGGCGAACGAGCGGGCGACGAAGCCGGCGCCGGCCACCAGGGCCTCCATGCACACGTCGATCGGCGGGAAGTCGTTGTGACCGGCGTATTTGAGCTCCTGCTGGTACTCGGCTGTGGCCGAGAACTGGCCCTTGGTGAGGCCGTAAACGCCGTTGTTCTCGACCAGGTAGACCATGCGCACGTTGCGCCGCACCATGTGCTTGAACTGGCCGAGGCCGATCGAGCCGGTGTCGCCGTCACCGCTCACGCCGATGGCGCGCAGCGTGTGGTTGGCCTGGAGCGCGCCGGTGCCGAGCGATGGCATGCGGCCGTGCAGGCTGTTGAAGCCGTGCGACATGCCGAGGAAGTACGCCGGTGACTTGCTCGAGCAGCCGATGCCAGAGAGCTTGATGATCTCGTGAGGCTGCAACTCGAGCTCGTAGGCGACCTGGACGATCTGGTTGGCGATGGAGTTGTGGCCGCAGCCCTTGCACAGCGTCGACGGGCTGCCGCCGTAGTCGGCCTTGCTGAACCCGGCCGCGTTGACCTTGAGAGCGACGCGTTCCATCAGTTGATTCCTTTCCCCAGCCGCGTGAGCAGGCTCCCGGCGACCCAGTCGGCGGTGAGGGGCATGCCGTCGAGGTGCGCGAGGGGCACCAGCTTGGCGGCGTGCTCCGGCATGTCGTCGCGCATTATCGCCGTGAGCTGGCCATCGCGGTTCATCTCGATGACGACCACTTGGTCGTGTGAGGCCACGAACTCCTCCACCTCGCGACTCAGCGGCAAGGCACGCACGCGCATGAGCGCGAGCGTTACGCCCTGCGCGGCAAGGCGGTCGCTGGCCTCCTCGATGGCGTAGCGAGTGGTGCCGTAGTAAATGACCGCGAGGTCCGCGCTGCCCGCGACGGACGCTGCGGCGCTCTCGCCAACCACGGGCGCGGGTACGTACGACCGTGCTGTCTGGAACTTGCGAGCGAGCCGGTCCATGTTGGCCTGCCAGTCCTGAGAGTTCTCGCTGTAGCGAGCGTTCTCGTCATGACCGGTGCCCCTGCCGAACCAGGCGGACGCCGGGTTGCGGTTGCCCGGCAGCGTACGGTAGGTGATGCCGTCCCCGTCGATGTCCTTGTAGCGCTGGAAGCCGAGCGCCTCGACCTGCGCAGCGTCGAGCACCTTGCCGCGTTCGAGCGGCTCGCGCGGGTACTCGAACGGCTTGCCCATCCAGTTGTTCATGCCGAGGTCGAGGTCGGAAAGCACCAGGACCGGCGTCTGCAACTTGTCGGCGAGGTCGTGTGCGCGGTAGCCGAACTCGAAGCACTCTTCGATCGAGGACGGCAGCAACACGACGTGTTTAGTGTCACCGTGTCCGACGCCGTACGCGAAGGCCACGTCGCCCTGGCTGGTGCGCGTGGGCAGGCCGGTGCTCGGTCCGACGCGCTGGATGTCCCAGACGACAGCTGGTACCTCGGCGAAGTAGGCGAGGCCCAAGAACTCGGCCATGAGGGAGAGGCCAGGACCGCTCGTCGCTGTAAGCGCTCGCGCTCCGGCCCAGCCTGCACCGACGACCATGCCGATCGCGGCCAGCTCATCTTCCGCCTGCACGACGGTGTAGGTCGGCTCGCCGTCGTCGCCTCGCCTAAGCCGCGGCAAGAAATCGCGAAGGGCGTCGATGAAGCTCGTCGAGGGTGTGATCGGGTACCAGGCGGCGACGCTTACGCCCCCGTAGACCGCGCCGAGCGCGCCCGCTTCGTTGCCCGTCATGAGGATGAGGCCGGTGGTGGCGTCCATCGGCTCGACGACGTATGGGTCGCTCTTGGTGAGGCTCTCGCCGGCCCAGGTGTGGGCCAGCCTCACTACCTCGAGGTTGTTGTCGATGAGCTTCTGACGTCCGCCGAAATGGTGCACGAGCGCCTCTTGGATCACCGCCAAGGGCACCCCAAGCAGGTGCGCCACCACGCCGACATAGGCCATGTTGGCGATGTACTCCTTGAGCTTCCCTTTTACCTCTACCGCGGCGAGCAGCTCCTTCACCGGCACCGGGTAGTAGGTGAGGTCGGCGCGGTCGGGTTGATAGCGCAGGTCGGCGTTGTAGATGCACACCCCGCCGGCCGGCAGGCTGGCGACGTCGGCGTGAACGGTGGCGGCGTTGAAGGCCACGAGCAGCTCCGGCGGTTGCCTGGAGACGTAGCCCTCATGGCTAACGCGTATGTGGTACCAGGTCGGCAGCCCCTGGATGTTGGACGGGAAGATGTTCTTGCCGTGAACGGGTATGCCGAGCTTGAAGAAGGAGCGCAACAGCGTCAGGTTGGCCGTCTGGCTGCCCGTACCGTTGGCAGTCGCGACCGCGATCGAGAAGTCGTTGACGACTCTGTCGATACCGGGCACGCCGCCCGGTCGACTCAACGGTTCA
>DASROV010000422.1:0-2661 GCA_035646755.1 Trueperaceae bacterium
GGTTGGTTCACACCCACCTGAAGCCAGGCGGGCTCTCGGGCAACGACCTCACCACCTTGTTCCTCAACCGGCTCGACGCTGTCGTCGCCATCGAAGTGCTGCCTGGCCAGAGCGGCGGCGCGGCCGTGGGGCGAGCGCAGCTGGCCACCGTGGCCCCGGCCGGCAGCGATGAGGAGGACTGGCTCATCGACGAGCCCGTGAGCATGCGCGAACTCGAGGCGGTCGACATCGTCGAGCGGGTGGGTGCGCTCGAGGAGGAGTTGGCCCGTCAGGCCGGCGCCCGTGAGGTGAGCCGCAGCAGCGCCGAGCGCGCGGTGCTCATCGGCCTGGCCGCCAAAGACGAGGGCGTCGAGGCGCAAGACCGCTTGGCGGAACTGAAGGAGCTGGTGCGAAGCGCCGGCGGCGTGGTCGCCGCCACCATCTCGCAGGTCCGTGGCAAACCCGACCATCGCACCGTCGTCGGCGAGGGCAAGCTGCAGGAGGCGGTGTCGCTGGCCTTCCATGAGGACGCCGACCTGCTCGTCTTCGACCGCGAGCTATCGCCCGCGCAGGCACGCGAGATCGAGCGCCTCACGCAGCTGAAGGTCCTCGACCGCACCCAGGTGATCCTCGATATCTTCGCGCAGAACGCCCGTGGCCGCGAGGCTCAGCTGCAAGTCGAGCTGGCGCAGCTGCAGTACCAGCTGCCGCGGCTGGCCGGTCGCGGTGGGGCGATGAGCCGCCTCGGTGGCGGCATCGGCACCCGCGGGCCCGGCGAGACCAAGCTCGAGGTCGACCGCCGGCGCATTCGCGACAGGCTGGCGGTGCTGGAGCGAGCCGTCGACGACATCAGCAAGCGACGCAGCGAGACGCGCAAGTCCCGTACCGCCTCGGCCGTGCCCGTTATCGCCCTTGTGGGCTACACCAACGCCGGCAAGTCGACGCTGTTCAACGCCATCACCAGGTCCGACGTGCTCGCCCGTCACCGCCTGTTCGCGACCCTGAGGCCGACCAGCCGCGAGGGCTGGCTTCCCGACCTCGGGCCATGGGGCGCCAAAGCCGTGTTCACCGACACCGTCGGCTTCATCCGCGACCTTCCCGAGGAGCTTGTCAACGCCTTCCGCGCCACGCTCGAGGAGCTACACCACGCCGACCTGTTGTTGCACGTAGTCGACGGCGCGTCGCCTGGCGCCCCCGACCGCGTCGCCTCGGTGCAGCGGATCCTCGACGATCTCGAGCTCGAGCCGCCGCGCCTCATCGTGCTCAACAAGTCCGATCAAGCCGACAAGCAGACGCTCGGCGAACTCGGCGAGCGCTACCAGGCTTCGAGCGTCTCCGCCCTCAGCGGCGACGGCCTGGCCGACCTCAAGCGGGAGCTGGCGGCGCGCCTCGAGGTCACGGCCGGCGGTGGCGCGCCCTGGCGCGTCGAGGAGCACGCGGTGCCGACGAGGGCGTGAGCACCGTCGACCTCAGGAGCTTCATCGCGCTGCTCGAGGCACGCGGCGAGCTGCGGCGCATCACCGCGCCAGTCTCCCCTCACCTCGAAGCCGCGGCGATCGCCGACCGCGTCGTCAAGCAGGGTGGTCCGGCCCTGCTGTTCGAGAACGTCGTCGGTCACGACATCCCGGTCGTGATGAACCTCTTCGGCACGCGCGAGCGCATGGCCTTGGCCTTGGGCGTCGAGCGCCTTGACGATGTCGGCGACCGCCTGCGGAGCCTGCTCGACGTGCGGCTCGGCGGCGGGCTGATGGGCCTCATGTCGAACCTGCCGAAGCTGCGCGAGGTCGCCGCCCTGCCGCCGAAGCGGGTGCGCACCGGGCCGGTGAGGCAGCGCGTGCTCAGCGGCGACGAGGTCGACCTCGGCCGCTTGCCGGTGCTTACCACCTGGCCGGGCGACGCCGGGCCGTTCATCACCCTGCCGCTGGTGATAAGCAGGGACCCCATCGAGGGCGACGTCAACGTCGGGATGTACCGCATGCAGGTCTGGGATCGCAACACCACGGCCATGCACTGGCAGCGTCACAAGACAGGTGCGAGGCACCTCGCCAACGCTAAAGAGGCAGGCGTGAGGCTCGAGGTCGCGGTCGCGCTCGGCGGCGACCCGGCCCTCATCTACGCCGCCACCGCCCCGATCCCGCCGGTGCCGTTCCTCAACGAGTTCTCGCTCACCGGCTTCCTCAGGGGCCGCTCGGTCGAGGTGATTAAGGGCTTCAGCGTCGACCTCGACGTGCCGGCCAACGCCGAGATCGTGCTCGAGGGCTACGTCGACCCCGAGGAGCCGTGGCGCGAGGAGGGGCCGTTCGGCGACCACACCGGCTTCTACACGCTCACCGATCTCTACCCCGCCTTCCACGTGACCGCCATCACCATGCGCGAGGATCCCATCTACCCGGCGACCGTGGTCGGCCCACCGCCGATGGAGGACGCCTACCTCATCGAGGCCAGCGAGCGCATCTTCCTTGTGCCCGCCCAGTTGATCCTGCCCGAGATCGTCGACTATCACATGCCGCCGGCCGGCATCGCACACAACCTCGTCAACGTCCGCATCAACAAGAGCTTCCCCGGCCAGGCCTACAAGGTCGCCAACGGGCTCTTGGGCCTCGGCCAGATGATGTTCGCCAAGGTAGTGCTGGTAACCGACGACCCCGAGCTGGCGGTCACCGACCACAAGGGCTTCTGGTC
>DASROV010000423.1:0-6114 GCA_035646755.1 Trueperaceae bacterium
CGGCACGCGAGCGAGCTGAAAGACGAGGTCTCCTCCGCCGGCGGCACCGCCATCGCCGGCGTGCGGACGTTGGAACGCCACAGGTTGCGGTTCGCCCTGATCGACGCGATCGAAGAGGCCACCAAGCGGGCCGGCGAGCTCAGCCAGGAGGAACGATGATGACTACGATCGCGGCTCGAGCCGCGAGCCAGCGACTCCTTGCAGGCAGGCACGGCGCCAGCTTCACGCGCCTGCTCGGCGTGGTCGCGCTCGCGCGGCTGCTCGGCGTGGTCGCGCTCGCGATGCTGAGCGGCGCCGCCCTCGCCCAGGCCTACTACCCCGCCGAGGCCGGCATGAGCTGGACGTACTCCTCTGGCGAGACGCAACTGCTGAGTGGACCCCGTGACCTCGGTGGTCGCCAGGTGATGGTGTTGACGCACTACTACGACGGGGTGCCGATCTCCGAGGACTACATGGAGTACACGCCGCAGGGCGTGATCAGCTACGGCTCGGCGGCCGGCGGCGAAGTGTTCACCTACCAGCCGGCCCTCATCGTCTACCCGCAGGAGCCTTTGGCCAGCGGCATGACCTGGAAGAGCACGACCTCGCTAAGCGGCTTCAACCTGACCCTTAGCTCCGAGGTCGTCGGGCTGCGCGGCGTCGCCACGCCAGTCGGGCGCTTCAACGCCCTGCTCATCCGCCAGACCACGCTCACCAGCAACGGCGGACAGACGATCCTCGACATCTACTTCGTGCCGACCGTCGGCATCGTCAGGTTCGAGACTCAGGACGGCACCGTCATCGACCTCATCGAGAAGAGCTTCTAGCCCGCCGCCGCGCGGGCGCCGAGCACAGCGGCCTTCAGCGCGGCGAACGTGTCGTCGGCGAGGGCGGAACGGATGCTCTGCAGCAGGCGCGCCATGAAGCGCAGGTTGTGGATCGTCGCCAACTGCTGGCCGAGCTGCTCACCGGCCTTGAACAGGTGCCGCAGGTAGGCCCGCGAGTAGCGCGTGCAGGTGTAGCAGTCGCAGCCTGGTTCGACTGGACCGAGGTCGTTGGCGAAGGCCGCGTTGAGGATGTTGAGACGGAAGCTGGCGTTGACGCCAGTCTTGCGCCCGTCACCGAGCCGGCCCCCGGAGGGCGCCTGCGCCCGGTCGGCGGCCGAACCGGGCAGTAGCAGCAGCGCCCCCGCCCTGGCACTACGAGTCGGCATCACGCAGTCGAACGTGTCTACACCCCGCTCGACGGCCTCGAAGATCCCTGCCACGTCGCCGATGCCGAGCAGGTGCCGGGGCTTGGCAGCCGGCAGCGCCGGCATCGTCCACTCGAGCACGCGGTACATCTCCTCACGGCTGCTGCCCAGGTTCCCGCCGATGGCGACGCCGTCGAAGTCCATCGCGCCGACAGTGGCGGCGCTCGACCGGCGCAGGCGTTCGATGGCTCCGCCCTGCACGATGCCGTAGACGGCTTGTCGATAGCCGTGAAGGTCGCGTCCCTCCCTGAAGGCGTCGAGGCTGCGGATCGCCCAGCGGTGAGTGCGCGCCATCGACGCCTCGGTGTAGGCCTCGTCGTGCAAGGGGCTGGTGCACTCGTCGAAGGCGAGCACGATGTCGGCGCCTAGCTGGCGTTGTATCTGGATCGAGCGCTCGGGCGTGAAGTAGTGCTTGCTGCCGTCGATGTGGCTGGTGAACTCGACGCCGTCCTCAGACACCTTCACCAAGCTCTTGCCTACCGGCTTACGCTTCTCGTTGCGCCGCTGACCGCGCGGATCGTCGGCCGGGAAGATGTTGGCGACCTTGCCCACCCCGTGCTCGATGGAGGCGCCGAGCGAGAAGACCTGAAACCCGCCGGAGTCGGTAAGAATCGGCCCAGCCCAGTTCATGAAGCGGTGCAGCCCTCCGTGTGCCGACACCACGTCTGGCCCGGGCCGCAGGTAGAGGTGGTAGGTGTTGGCGAACAGCAGCTGCGTACCCGCCGCGGCGACGGCCTCCGGGACCGCGCTCTTGACTGTCGCCTGGGTGCCAACGGCCACGAACGCCGGCGTCACTACCGCGCCGTGCGGAGTGTGGAGGCGTCCTAGCCGGGCCGAACCGTGTTGGGACAGTAGCTCGAAGCGGAACTGTGAAGAGTCTTCCTGTGGCGGTCGGGTCATGGTCGCTTGGGGTGCCGGTGGCTGCCTGGTGACGAGTGCGGCTCGCATGCCGCCGCGACCGTGGCGGCCGTCGCGCGTCGCATGGGTAACTTTCCGCTCATGCCGGCCCGCAATAGTAACAGAAGCGTAAGCTGGCTTCCGCCTGGGGCAAGCATCACGTGCAGCACGCGCGGGCGGCTGTACGATCCGTGGTGCGAGACCGTGTCTCGCCCTTGGAAGCTGAGAAACCCGTTCTGCATCTGGGCGCTTGGAACGGGTGGAGCTAGTAGCGCAACCGGCCAACGGTCGTTTCATCGCTTTCGGGCCAGCGGGCTCGACACACTGCGACAAGAACGAACCGCACAGTTGCCGGCGGAGTGCCCGGAGAGGTCACCGGTCCGCCTTGTTCGTCTTCTCTCACCGTCGTCACCTGGCGCATCCGAACCTTTCCACTAGGCGCGCCAGCGCCCACGCGCCGCGCACCGCGACCAGGTCGCCGCTCACGGCCACCGTTCTGGGGTGCGCTTTGTTGGCCACGCTGGTGGCCGGGACCGCGGCCGCGCAACAACCTGCAATGCAACAACCTGCTAAGCAACAGCCTGCCATGCAACAGCCTGCCGCCCATCAACCAACCGTTAGCTACACCGTGCCCTTGGCGCAACGCGTGATGCTGGGGGCCTTCACCTACGGCGGCGTGTGGCGCGGCATGGAGCCCGTGCTGGAGTTGGAAGCCGAACTGGGGCGGCGTCTTGACATCGTCCACTGGTTCACCAACTGGGACGAGCCGTTCTACCGCGAACTCACAGCGGCCGCGGCCAGCGCCGGACGCAAGCCCCTGATCAGCTGGCAGCCTCACCGGCAGAGTGTCGCCGACATCGCGGCCGGCGTTCACGATGCCTACATCCGCGGTTGGGCCGATGGCGTCGCGAGCCTTGACGGCGAGGTCTACCTGCGGCCATTCCCCGAGATGAACGGCGACTGGGTGAGTTGGAACGGCGACCCGGCGACGTTCCGGCTGGCGTGGCGCCGCATGGCACGCATCTTCGAGGAGAGGGGCGCCCACAACGTGCGCTGGGTGTTCAGCCCCAATGTCACCGATTCACCGCGCACAGCTGGCAACCGCCTGGAGCTGTACTACCCCGGCGCCGACGTCGTCGACGTCCTTGCGCTTGACGGCTACAACTGGGGCACCACGCGCGCATGGACAGCCTGGCGTCCGTTCGAGCAGGTGTTCGAGGGCGGCTACGCCCGCGTCACCGCGCTTGGCGACCAGCCTGTCTGGTTCGCGGAGACGTCAAGTTCCGCCGAAGGGGGCGACAAAGCGGCCTGGGTGAGCGCGATGCTGGCCAGTTCCGCGTTCCCTCGCCTGGCGGCACTTGTCTGGTTCGACGAGCACAAAGAGGCCGACTGGCGCATGGTGGCCGACGACGAGGTCGCCGCGGCCTTCCGCGACGCCCTACGCCTGGCTGATACTGCGCTTCGTTGATGCGCCTGGCCGAAGTCGTGCCGCGGTGATGCGCCTGGCCGAAATGGTGCTTCGTTGAGTCGGCGTCGACAACTTGCGCAGTAAGCTGACTGACGCCTTGCACGACGTCTTCGCATCCCGGATCCTTATCATCGCGCTCGCCTGCCTAGGCCTCACGGCGGCGTACGCCACCGGCTATAGGCTCGAGCCGATCACCGATGAACTCGTGAAACCGGTCGCCGTAATATCCCTTGACGACGGACGCCTGCTCGTGTCGCAGCTGGAGGGCCAGGTGATGGTCGTCGAAGACGGCGCCGTCAGACCCGAGCCGTTCCTCGATCTCGGCGACCGCGTCACGGCGCTGGTAGGCGAGCAGGGCTTCTTCTCGGTCGCGCTGGAAGATCCTGCCGCCGCCGCCGAGCGGTCACGGACTCCGCTGTTGATAGCCGCCTACACCGAGCGCGACAGCGGCGACCTGATCATCGCGGCATATCCGACGGACGCCCGGTTGAGCCGTGCCGATGCCTCTGCCGAGCAGGTGCTGCTACGAATTGCGATGCCGGAGCCGTTCCACCACGGCGGCCAGGTCGCGTTCGGACCCGACGGCATGCTCTACGTCAGCGTCGGCAACGGCGAGTCTGCCAACCGCTTCCTGCACGAGCGGCCGTGGAGCTCGCAGGCCCTCGATCGCCTGCGCGGCAAGCTGTTACGGCTCGACGTCGGCGCTGTGGGCGCCGGCCGAGGCTACGCCGTACCTGCGGACAACCCATTCGTGTCAGATCCCCTAGCCCGGCCCGAGATCTACGCCCTGGGGTTTCGCAATCCCTGGAAGTTCACTTTCGATCCCGATAGCGGCCGGTTGCTGCTGGTCGACGTCGGCAACGATCGTTGGGAGGAGGTGAACGTCGTCAGGCCAGGTGGCAACTACGGCTGGCCGGCGCGGGAGGGCCGCGAGTGCCAGGCGTGCCCCGACGCCCCCGGTCTGGTAGATCCGGAGTGTCCTTACACCGTCTTCGCGGAACCGGTAGCTGTATACGGGCATCTCGCTCTCGACCCTGCCGGGGGCCAGGCGGTTACCGGTGGCGTAGTCGTTCGCGATCCGGAATTACCAGAACTTAGGGGGCGCTACCTCTTCGCAGACTTCGTCGTCGGCCGCATCTGGGCCCTTGACCTGGCCAGTGGGGAGGTCGTTGAGCTACTTGACAGCGACCTGCCGATCACCCACCTGTCACGTGGGCCGGCCGGCGAGGTGCTGGTGTTGTCCATCACGGGAGTGCTTGCGAGGTTGTCCCCGGCGGCCAGGTGACCGCGACGCCGGCCAACTCGGTGTCGTAAAGGCGTTGGGCGATAACGCGATAGAACTCGCGGTCGTCGATAGCCAGCGCCGCGACGAGTTGCGCGGCGGCGGTGTAGGCAGCCTGGACGTCGAGTTCACCGGCGGCCACCGTAGTCGCGATGTCCAGCAGGGCCCGCTCGTCGGCACTGACCGTAGCCGGGTCCGCGCGATACGCGACTACCGTACTTGCCAGCAGTTCGACCAGCGGTTGCAGTTCGACCATGGCGGCCACGGGCTCGAGGTGCGTGTCGGCGACCCTGCCGCCCGTGGCCCCGTGCAACGGGTTGATGTAGAGCGCGTAGGCGACCTCCTCATCATCACCGAACGGCTGCGACGAGGCCCAGGCCAGCTTGGCGGCGCCGGCGCAGAGCGAGAACTCCGGATCGTAGACGCTGAAGTCGCCGGCGAACAGCTGCTCGTTCCACAGGGCTGAGCCCTCCTCGGCTGAAACCGACCGCAGTAACGTGAGCGCGTCAGACGTCAGCTGAGCCAAGCCAAGGTCACCGGTCGGGCCCACCGCCAACGGGTCGAGGTAGGACTCGTTGAGAAGCACCTGCAGCAAGAATCCGGCGTCGATGTCGTAGGCGGTGGCGGCCTCCTCGAGATGACTTAGGAGCGGGACCAGACGCGCCAGGACCAAAAGACCCCAGGGCGACAGCGGCGAGTGCTGAGTTGGGTGCGTCGCTCCCGTAGTCTCGCCCTTGCTGACTAGCACCCTCTCGCTCGTGGCAGCCCCGGCGACCAGCTCCGGTCGACAGAAGGGTGATAGGCCCCTCGACCCGGAGTCTGAACTGCTGCCGGCTGGCTGCGCCGGCTGCGGCGTCTGTCGCCCAAGCGGTGCGGCCGCTGCTGGCCGCGTGACGGCTCCGACGTGAGCAAGCAGTGGATCTTCGCCGCGGGCGGAGCGGACCGGCAGCGCGACGTGGTCGGCTTGGTCCAGGCGGGGAGCGGCGTAGGTGTAGCGCCAAGCTAGGTCGTTGGTGTCGTAGAGCGGTTGGGTAAGGTAGGCGACACCGAAATAGAGCCCAGCCGAGCCCAGCGCCAGGCTGGCAGCAACGGTGGCAGTGCGGGCGTGGGCCTTGGGTTTGACGCGCAAGGCGGGCCGGTCCCAGGTGACCGTTACTCGTCGCTGTGGCGGAGGCGCGCTCGCAGGCGCGCTCGCAGCTGACCTCGGGCGCAAGAACGTTGGCAGTACGCGGCTGG
>DASROV010000424.1:0-7728 GCA_035646755.1 Trueperaceae bacterium
CACGTCTACCGTGACGAGCTCGATGGCTCGCCGTCGCAGCGCCTCAGCGACCTCGTCGTGCCCGAGCCGGCAGTTGACCTCGTCGACATGCGCGGCGCCGGCGACGCATTGGTCGTCCTGTCACGCGAGGACCTCTTGACGCTCGACTTAAGCGACCCCGCGGCCGCGGAACGGGCCGACACCAGGGACGGCGCCGACGCGCTCGTCACCGACCCGAGCGGCGCCGTGAGCGAGCTGTTGGTGCTCGACGAGTTCGTTACCGCGTTCCATACCGATCCGCTCGACGGTAGCCCCGACACCACGGCGCGCGGCCTGGTGGCAGCCGTGATCGACCCCGTTACGCGGTTCGGTTACGGCGTCGCGGAGGGCAGCCTCAGCATCCTCGACCTGCTCACCGGCGCCGACAGCGGCCAACCGTTCCGGGTTCACACCGAGCCGCTTGAGGCGATCACGCTGCCCGACGCCATCGCGCCGCCCGGCCCGCCCGGCGCCAGTGGCGCCAAGGTGAGCGCCATCACTTGGATACGGGCGGCTCCTTGAGGGCTGGCCCAGCGCCGGCGACCTGTTCGTGGCCAGGTTCGTCGTGGCCAGGTTCGTCGTGGCCAGGTTCGTCGCGGCCGGGTTCGTTCATCGCCGCGAGCGCTTCCTTGGTGCGCTCGAGGGCGTTCGCCGCCAACGCCATGTGGGCCGTCTTGAGTGCGCTTGCCACCGCCCTTGCGTCGGCGCTGCCGTGGCCGATGAAGGCGTAACCGTCGACGCCGAGCAGCGGCTGGGCGCCGTACTCCGACGGGTCCATGCGCTGCGCCACACGCCGCAACGCCGGCCGCGCCAGTAAGGCCCCAAGGCGCGAGCGCAGGTCAGAGTCAAGCGCCGCCTTGACCCAGGAGAACAGCTCGCGCGCCTCGCCCTCGGCGAGCTTGAGCATGACGTTGCCGGTGAAGCCGTCGGTGACGACGACGTCGGTGGTGCCTCGCAGCAGGTCGCGGCCCTCGACGTTGCCGTGGAAGTTAAGGCCCGGCGTCGAGGCCAGCAGCTCGTGCGCAGCGCGCGTTAGCTCGTTGCCCTTGTGCGGCTCCTCGCCGATCGACATCAGCCCCACGCTGGGGTTCTTCCTGCCCCACACGCTGCTGACGAAGGCGCTGCCGAGCACCGCGAACTGCTGCAGGTAGGCCGGCTTGGCGTCGGCGTTGGCGCCGACATCGAGAAGCGCGGCGAAGCCGTCGCTGGTGGGCACGTTAGCGAGGATGGCGGGGCGGTCGACGCCCTCTAGGCGGCCGAGCACCAGCAGGGCGGCCGCCATGGTCGCGCCGGAGTGCCCAAGCGAGACCGCGGCGCCCGCGCGCCCGTCTTTCACCAGGCGCATGGCGACCATCACGCTGCTGTCCTTGCGGCGGCGCACGTCGGCGGCGTTGTCGTCCATCGAGATGACGTCGGCGGCGTGCACGACCTCGAGGCTCGCTGACCGCGTGGCCAGCTCGCCCCGTAGCACGTCCTCGTTGCCGACCAGCACCACCTCGACGCCGGCGGCCTGCGCGGCGATGGCGCCGTCGACCGCCGCGGCCGGCATGTTCTCGCCGCCCATCGCGTCGAGCGCGATCTTGGGGGAGCTCGCAACGACACGGTCCACCGCACGAGCATATCGCTACGAACAGGCCGCATGAACCGAACTTAAGCCGGTCACCTCGCGTCCGCTTTTCGCGCTAGCGTCGGTGCGAGCGGATCGACGCGAGAAGGAGGGGCGGGATGTCAACAGATGCAAGAGGTCGGGCGGTGAGCGCCCAAACGGGGCCGCACCCCACGGTGCTGCAGCTGCGCTATGCCAGGCGCGAGTTCCGACGCGGCTTCAGGAACCTGTCGGAGGAAGACGCCCTGGCCAGGCCGGGCGGGCTGAACGCAATCGGCTGGAGCGTCGGCCATCTGGCCTGGCAAGAGCAGAAGTACTTCCTTACCTGGGGTCAGGGAGTAACGCCGTACCCGGCTATCGACAAGACGTTTCGCACCGGCGCCCCGGGCACGACCCCCGAGCTGAGCGAGGTGTTCGCCGCCTGGACCGACATCACGGCGCGAAGCGACCCGTGGCTCGACTCGTTGAGCGGCGAGCGGCTCCTTGGGCCCTACGACCGCGGTGGCGAACGGAGCGGCGGTCGCCTGATCGGCAACCTCATCTTGCGCGTTACCTACCACTACTGGTTCCACGCCGGCATGAACCAGGCCGTGCGCAAGGTGCTTGGCCACCAGCCCCTGCCGCAGTTCGTCGGCAACATCGACGACGAGGCTCCTTACCTGCCCGAGACCGACGTTCGCGGCGAAGGGGAGCGGTTGGGACGCGCGGAAGTCCTCTAGGGCAGCTCGCGAGGCTCGTAGTACGCTCGCGCTCGTGTCGGTGAGCTGGCGGACGCTTCTGAGGGGCGCGCGGGACGCGCTGCCGATGGTCCTCGGCGTCGCCCCCTTCGGCCTCATCGTCGGCGTGAGTGCGGTGAGCATCGACATGAGCGTCGGCGCGGCCGTGCTGATGTCGGCTCTAGTGGTGGCGGGGGCCTCGCAGATCGCCGCGATCTCGCTACTCGGAGCGGCAGCCGCACCCTGGACGATCCTCCTCACGGTGGCCGTCATCAACCTGCGCCACGTGATGTACAGCGCCTCGCTGGTCGCGTGGCTCAAGCGATACGGCCTCTTCGAACGGCTGCTCATGGCCTTCGTGATGGTCGACCAGACCTACGCCATGAGCGTGTTGCGTTTCGGCGAGGAGGACGACGACTTCCCGCGCCGCGACTACTTGCTCGGAGTCGGCTTCACGATGTGGACGACCTGGGTGTCGACCACCGCCTTGGGAGCTGTGGTCGGCGCCAGAGTGCCCGAAAGTTGGCAACTCGACTTCACAATCCCGCTGGTCTTCCTTGCGCTGCTCGTGCCGCAAGTCAGGACCCGTCCAACGCTGGCGGCTGCCGTCACGGGCGGCGGTCTAGTTCTGGCGTTGGCGGGCCTGCCTTACAACCTCGGGCTGATCGTCGCCTCCGTCGCTGGCATCGCCGCCGGCACGGTCGCCGGCACGGTCGTCGGCACGGCCGCCGGCAAGATCGCCGACACCCGTGCCGAAGGCTCACGGCGGGGCAGCAAGTGATGCGGTGCTCGGGTGAGTGAGCCTGCGGTGACAATGTTGATCATCGCGATGGCGCTGGTGACCCTGGCGGAGCGGGCGTCGTTCCTGCTCCTCAAGGACCGGCTACGCATGCCCCCGCTTCTGGAGCGCGCCCTTGCCTACGTGCCCGCGGCGGTGCTCTCGGCCCTGGTGGCGCCCGTGGTGTTCAGCGGTGACGGGGCGAGCCTAGGGCCAGTCGACGCCCGCGTGATGGCCGCCGCGCTCGCCGCGCTGGTCGCCTGGCTGACGCGCAGCGTGATCGGGACCTTGGCGGTCGGCATGGGCGCACTGTGGGCACTGTCCTGGCTGCTCGGTTGAGCACGATGACGGCGTGGCTTGCTACGGTCAGACACAACGTTAACTAACCTTTTGGCGTGGGCTACGCTACTGGCGTGAGTAAAGTCAGCGTGCACGAAGCGAAGACGCAGCTCTCGCATCTGCTGCAGCTGGTGGAAGCGGGCGAAGTTGACGTCCAATGCTGACGACCTCGATGACGCCCTGATGATCAGCCAACCATGACCGACTTCCGCACCTTCGACGCCCCTGGCGGCGAGCGGCTCGACGTGGCCATCGCACAGGCGCTGGAGTTGTCACGCACCTACGCCAAGGACCTGGTGAACGACGGCTACGTCATGCTCGACGGCCGGCCGGTCGGGAAACCCGCTACCAAACTCACCGGCGCGGAGATCGTCACCGTCATGCTGCCTCCGCAGCGACAAGTCGACGTCGACGCCGAGGACGTACCGCTAACCATCATTTACGAGGACCCCGACATGGCGGTGATCGACAAGCCGCCTGGCATGGTCGCGCACCCCACCGTCACGGTGCGCACGGGCACGGTGGTGAACGCCCTGCTAGGGCGCATGCCGCTTAGCAAGGAGAAGCTGCAGGACCCGACCGACGATTCCTACCGGCCGGGCATCGTCCACCGGCTGGACAAGGACACCTCGGGGGTGATGGCGGTCGCCAAGAACGACGGGGCGCACCGCCACCTTGCCAACTCGTTCAAGCGCCGCTTCACCGAGAAGGAGTACGTCGCCATCGTCGTCGGCGACATCGAGGACGGAGCCTTCGTCGACGCCCCAATCGGCCGTCACCCGGTGAAGCGCCAGCAGATGACCGTCGGCGGTGAGGCTCCGCGTTCGGCGTCAACCCACTTCTGGTTGCTGGCCAAGGCGCCGGACCACAGCCTGGTGCGGGCCAAGCCGCACTCCGGCAGGACTCACCAGATCCGCGTTCACCTCGCCCATCTCGGTGCGCCGATCCTCGGCGACGAGGTCTACGGCCGGCCATCGGCCCACATCAAGCGGCAGGCGCTGCACGCCATGCGGCTCACCATCCCGCACCCCCGCGACAACCGCCCGATGTCGTTCGTCGCGCCCGTGCCGACGGACATGGTCGAGGCGTGGCTGAGATTGGGCGGCACCTGGCCGTCTGAGGCCGAGCTCGGCGCCTGACTGCAGCAGCGTCGGCGTTAGAATCTCAAGGGCCGGCTACCCCCAGTCCGGCGGAGGTGAACGTTCAATGCCAATTGAGTCGACGCCGAGCGGCCTACCGCACTGGCAGCTCGAATCGATATACCCGGGTCTCGACTCGCTGCAGTACGGCGGGGACAAGGACCGGTTGAAGTCAGCCATCGAGGGCCTTGACCTCTATTTCAACGAGCACGGTGTTCGCGGTGAGCACGAGCCACGAGCCGAGGCGCCAGCCAACGTCGTCGTGCTTGAGGGGGCCCTCGACCGCCTCGAGGAGTGCTACTCGCTGAGCGCCACCTTGAGGGCATTCATCGGCCTACGGATAGCTACGAACGCGTTCGACGAGCGCTCGCAGGCCGAAGCATCTGCGCTGAAGCCGTTCGCGTCGCGCCTGCAGGCGCTCTCGGCCCGCTTCAAGGCCTGGTTGGGCGGACTCGACATCACCGAGCTCGCCACCCAATCGATGCGGATAAAGGATCACGAGTACATGCTGCTGCGCGCCAAGGTCGAGTCCGGGCATCTGCTCGGTGACGCCGGCGAGGAGCTCGCCGCCGTCCTCGATGAGACCGGCGGCTCGGCCTGGGCCAAGCTCTACACGAACCTCATCTCCAGGAGCACTATCCGCGCGTCGGTGACGAGGCCCACCGGTGAAGGTGAGTTAAGTATCCTCCAGGCTGCCGCGAGCGAGGTCGACAGCGGTGAAGCTGCCGCGAGCGAGGTCGACTACGGCATCGCTGAGCTGCGCTCCCTGCAAGCGCACGCCGACCAGGGCGTTAGACAGCGGGCGTACGAAGCCGAACTGGCGCTTCTCGACCGCAACGCCATTCCGTTCGCCGCGGCCCTCAACGGCATCAAGGGCCAGGTCGACACCTTGGCCCGGCGCCGCGGCTGGGGCGGGGCCTTTCAGTACAGCCTGTTCCAGCACGGCATCACGCGGGCCAGCCTGGAGGCTATGCAGGCGGCCTGCGCCGAGCGCTTCGGCGAGTTGCGCGGCTACCTCGAGGCCAAGGCTCGACTGCTCGGCAAGACCAAGCTGGCCTGGTACGACCTCTACGCACCGCTACCCCAGGCCGCCGCGCCGACTTTCAGCTGGGACGAAGCGAAGTCGTTCGTCATCGAGCGCTTCGACTCGTACAGCGATGACCTGGCACGCTTCGCGCGGCGGACCTTCGACGAGAGCTGGCTCGACGTGCCCCCGCGCAAGGGCAAGCGCAACGGCGCCTTCTGCTCGGCCATCCACCCGCGCGGCGAGTCGCGGGTGATGCTCAACTTCGCCGGCAACCTCACCGACGTCTTCACGCTCGCGCACGAGCTTGGCCACGCCTACCACAACGACTGCAAGGTCCGCTTCGGCCGTGACATCCTGCAGATCACCACGCCCATGACGCTGGCCGAGACCGCCAGCATCTTCTGCGAGACGATTACGTTCGACGGGCTGATGAAGAGCAGCGACGGCTCGGCGCGCCTGGCGCTACTCGAGCAGAACCTGCAGCAGGTGACGCAGCTGGTAATCGACATCCACAGCCGCTTCCTGTTCGAGTCGACCGTCGTCGAGCGCCGCCGCGAACGTGACCTCAGCGTCGACGAGCTGAACTCGATCATGCTCGAGGCGCAGGACAGCAGCTACGGCGACGTCCTCGACCCCGCCGCGCGGCATCCCTTGATGTGGGCCCACAAGGGCCACTACTACTCGAGCGGGCTATCGTTCTACAACTACCCGTACACCTTCGGTTTCCTTTTCGGGCTCGGGCTCTACGCCCAGTACCTCGACGGCGCAGACGACTTCGTCGAGCGCTACGACGAGCTGCTGGCATCCACCGGCATGGACGACGCCGCCAGCCTCGCCAAGGGCTTCGGCATCGACATCGAAGACGAAGCCTTTTGGCGCTCCAGCCTCGACGTGATCGCCGCTCGGGTGACGGCCTTCGAGGACCTGGTGGCGGCACCGACCCCGAACTGAAGATGGAGATGAGTGAGTGAGCGACAGGGTAAGCAACTACCGGGACCTCTTCGACCTGACCGGCCAACGAGCGCTAGTCATCGGCGCCGGTTCGGGCATCGGCCGGGCGACGGCGCAGGGCCTCGCCGACTTCGGCGCGAACGTCACCTGCGCCGACATGAACCTCGACGCGGCCGAGAGCGTAGCGGCCGAGCTGAAGGGCCGAGGCGCCAGCGCAGACGCCGCCCAGGCGAACATCAGCAGCGAGGACGACGTCAAGCGCCTCATCGACGGCTTCGAGCGGCTCGACGTGCTGGTCTGCACGCCGTCGATAAACGTGCGCAAGCCGCTCGCCAAGATCAGCGCCGAGGAGTTCGACCGGGTCATCGGCGTCAACCTTCGCGGCAGCTTCTTCGTGATGCGCGCCGCCGGCACCAAGATGGCCGAACAGGGCAAGGGCAGCATGGTGTTCTTCTCGAGCATCCGCTCGCAGGTGGTCGAGCCGGGCCAGGGCGTTTACGCCGCTACCAAGGCAGGCACCCTGCAGATGATCCGCGCCGCCGCGGCCGAGTGGGGACCGAGCGGCGTGAGGGCCAACGCGGTCGCGCCCGGCGTCGTGGAGACGCCGCTTACCCAACAGATCAAGGACCAGCCCGCCTGGTACGACGCCTACGCGCAGAAGAGCGCGCTTGGGCGCTGGTCGCAACCGAGCGAGCTCGTGGGCGCCGTGGTGTTCCTCGCCTCGGACGCCGCCAGCTTCGTAACCGGGTCGCTGCTGTTCGTCGACGGAGGTTGGACAGCGGTCGACGGAAGGTTCACGCCGCCCCTTTGAGATCGCGACGATGACCTCTAAGCTTGCGCCCTACACCCTCGACGTCGCCCGGCGCGCGGCGGCCGCGGTCGACCCCGCCAGGGTGGTCGAGCTGGCCAAGGGGCTGGTGCGGATCCGCAGCGTCTTTGACGAACAGCGTGGCACCACCGAGGCCGGCGCGGCCAGGTACGTCGCCGAGCAGCTGCGCGCCGCCGGCTTCGAGCCGGTGGTCGAGGAGGCCGCCCCGGGCCGGCCCAACGTCATCTGTGACTTCGAGGGCTCGGCCTTCGACGGCGCTCGTCACCGCACGCTGATGTTCGAGGGCCACACCGACGTCGTCACCGAGGGCGACCCTACCGTCTGG
>DASROV010000425.1:0-4457 GCA_035646755.1 Trueperaceae bacterium
GTGCCGATGATGTGCAGGCCACCGGCGGCGACGACCTTCTCGTGGTCGACCCTAGCCTCGTCGCGGATCTTCTCCAGCCGCGGGAGGATGTCGTCAGGCATGCCCTCCATCCGGCGCGCCAGCTCCTTGGCCTCGTCAGTACGGTCGAGCATGATCGCGCGGATGAAGAGCTCGGTGTCGGAATCGTAGCGTTCGAAGCCCTCACGCTCGAGCTGCTGCCGCGCGAGCCACTCGGGGTTGCCGCCGAGCACGATGTCGGTGCCACGGCCGGCCATGTTCGTCGATATCGTGACTGCGCTGCTGCGACCGGCCTGGGCCACGATCTCGGCCTCACGGCCGTGGAACTTCGCGTTCAGCACCTCGTGCTGCACGCCGCGGTGCTTGAGCATCTTCGAGAGCCGCTCGGAGGACTCGATGGTAACGGTGCCGACCAGGATCGGCCGGCCCGTGGCGTGAACCTCCCGGATCTCTTCGACGACGGAGTCGTACTTGCCCTGCTGGGTGCGGAAGACGATGTCCTCGCCGTCATCGCGAACGATCGGCTTGTTGGTGGGTATCACCAGCACGTCCGAGGAGTAGATCTCCTGGAACTCCTTCTCCTCGGTCTTGGCGGTCCCGGTCATGCCGGAGATCTTGTTGTAGAGCTTGAAGAAGTTCTGGTAGGTGATCGTCGCGAGCGTCTGGTTCTCGCGCTCGATCTTCACGCCCTCCTTGGCCTCGATGGCCTGGTGTAGGCCCTCACCGAAGCGGCGCCCCGGCATGAGGCGGCCGGTGAACTCGTCGACGATGACGATTCCACCGCCGTCGTCCTTCACGTACTGCTGGTCAAGGTGGTAGTGCTCGCGCGACCTTAGGGCCTGGCGCAGCATGTGGCCGTTCTCCATGTTCTCGGGCGAGAAGATGTTGTCGATGCCGAGGAGCTTCTCGGCCTTGGCGATGCCCTCCTCGGTGAGGTGGATGTCCTTGGACTTCGCGTCAGCGGAGTAGTCGCCGGTGGCGGGCTGATCGCCCTCCTTGGGCTCGCCGCGCTCGAGTTGCTGGGAGATCTTGGCCATGGTGTAGTACTTGTCGGTGGCGACCTCGGCGGGGCCGGAGATGATCAGCGGGGTGCGGGCCTCGTCGATGAGGATCGAGTCGACCTCGTCGATGATCGCGAAGTTCAGCGGGGTGTCCTCGCGCAACACCAGTTGATCTGGGCGGAACGCCATGTTGTCGCGTAAGTAGTCGAAACCCAGCTCGGAGTTGGTGATGTAGGTGATGTCCTGGCGGTAGGCCTCGCGCCTTCCCGGCCCCTCCAGGTCGTGTTGGATCACGCCGACGGTGAGTCCGAGGCCGCGGTAGACGGGGCCCATCCACTCGGCGCCGGTGCGGGCCAGGTAGTCGTTGGTGGTGACGAGGTGGGTGCCTTCGGCGGAGAGCGCGTTGAGAGCCAGGGCGAGCGTAGCGACGAGCGTCTTGCCCTCGCCGGTCTTCATCTCGGCGATGCGGCCGGCGTGGAGCGCGGCGCCGCCGACCAACTGCACGTCGTAGTGGCGTTGGCCGAGGAACCGCTTGGCCGACTCGCGGGTGAGGGCGAAGGCGTCGGGTAGCAGGTCGTCGAGCGACTCGCCGCCCTCTTGATGCCTGCGGCGAAGCTCGGCGTAGGCTTCCACCAGGTCGGGAAGGGCCTCGGCCTTGGGCTCGAGGGCGTTGACGGCGGCGACCACGTCGTTACGTATCCGCTTTACCTCGCGCTCGTTGTTGTCGAACAGCTTCTGTACGAATCCGACCATCAGTACTATTAGACCTTTCGGCACGAACACTGGCGACCGCACAAGGGGGTCGACCGGGGTGGCCCGTGGATGGCTCGCATGGTTGAGAGGGCGGCCTCATGAGGGCCCGCGCTTTGCGCAGACAGCCTACCATTGTAGCAGGGGCCGCCTGTGTGTAGCTCGCGGCTTCAGCCGTTCTTGACTATGCCTGGCACGCGCACGAGCGTGAGGCTGTTCGAGCCGTAACGCTTGACCCGCGCCTCGCGGGTGGCCGCAGCAAGGGGGCCGGTGTCGGGCACCTCGAGCTTGAAGTCGCTTGGGTGCTGGAGGACGTAAAGCCCTGAGGGCTCGGCCGCGCCCGACTCGATGACGCTGGCGAACAGCTTGTGGAGGTCGAGCGGATAGGGGGGAGCGGCGAAGACGATGCCGAAGCGGCCGGGGTGCGAGCGCGCGAAGGCGATGGCGTCGCCCCTCACCACCTCGACGTCGAGGTCAAGGGCCTTGGCGTTGGCGGCTATGACGGCGGCGGCCTGCTTGGCCAGCTCCACGCAGACGGCGGCGAAGCCGCGGCTGGCGGCCTCGAGGCCGACGGCGCCGGAGCCGGCGAAGAGATCGAGGAAGCGGCCCCGTGGCTCGAACGCGACGATGTCGAACAGCGCCTCGCGCAGCCTCACCGGGCTCGGCCTGGTGCCCGAGGCCGGGGTCTGCAGGGTCCTGCCCTTGGCGCTGCCGCCCACGATGCGAGGTCTTGACATCGAAGGTGAGCATACCGGCCGCCCGCGGTAGAGTGGTCGGCCGTGATCCGCAACCTCAGACCCGACGAGGTGCCCTGGTTCGTCGGGCGCTCGCTTCACTACCTTGGGCACTCCGATCCCAAGGGGCTGTCGTTGCGGCTGTCCCCGCGGTTGGCTCACGCCGCGTCGGAAGCTGAGCGCTGTTTCGTGTTCACGCGCCCCGGGGTCGCGCCGAGCGCCGGCGTCTACTTCAGCGCCCCGGATCCCGACGACGACGTCGGCACCGCCGTGCTCACCAGCCCATGGCATCACGACGACCGCGCCGCCTTGGCGGAGCTCGTCGCCGAGCTGTTGAGGCTCAACCGGCACGAGGCTGCGGTAGTCGAACTTCACTCTCTCGACGAGCGGCGCCGCCACGACCTGCTCGCTGGCCTCGGCCCGCTAGGCTTCGAAGCTGACGAGGTCACCAAGCTGCGCTTCGAGCTCACCGACGTCCCGCCGCTGGGGGCGCCGCTGGTCTTCGAGGCCTGGTCGGGGGATGCCGACCGCGCCTTCCGCGCCTTCTACCAGGCCGCCGAGAGCCGCGCGGTAAGCGACGCCGGCTGGGCCTTCCTCAAGCGCCGGCACGGCCCCTTCCACCCCGATCTGTGGCTCCTCGCCCGTGAGACGCTCGATCAGGAGGCGGTCGGCTACGCGTTCTGCGGCTCTTCCGAGCGGCGCCTCGACGGGCGCTACAGCCTCGACGGCGCCGGCGTGCGCAGCGACCTGCGCGGCGACAGCGAGATGCTGAAGCGCCTGGTGATCTCCTTGCTAAACGAGCTGGCCGGCATGAGCCCTCTCGGCTCGGTCGACACCGAGCTGAGCGGCGCCGAGCCTAAGCTGGCGATGATCCTTAGGAGCATCGGCTTCAAGCCCATCGCGACCACTCCCGTGCTGTTCAAAGGGCCCACTTGAGCGCGCCGGCCGTGTCCTACCGCCTCAGCGGTCTTTGCGCTTGGGCAGGGGCAGGTACTTCTCCCAGATCGGGTCGATGTCGGGCATGACGCCGTAGGCGCTCGAGAACATGAACTTCGGTGCGTATGGTCGGCGCTTCAGCTGCATGCGGGCCTCGTCCGGCGTGCGGTCGCGTTTACGGGCGTTACAGGCCTTGCAGCAGGCGACGACGTTCTCCCAGCTGGTGGGGCCGCCGCGGCTGCGAGGCAGTACATGGTCGAGGGTGAGGTCGAAGGTCCTCGTCGCGCAGTACTGGCAGGTGTGCTCGTCGCGCCGGAAGACGTTCTTGCGGTTGAACGCTACTCGCTGCCGGAACGGCGCGCGCACGAAGCGCTGCAGGCGGATGACGCTCGGGACGGGGAAGACGGCGTTCGGCGAGCGCAGGACCTTTCCTGACTCCTCGACGCGCTCGGCGACCTCGTGCATGAGCAGGCCGACGGCCCGCTTGACCGAGCAGACGTGCAAGGGTTCGAAGCTGGCGTTGAGGATGAGCACGCGCCCGGAGTTGAGGTTCGCCAGCGGTGTCAAGCCGGCGCCGTTGCCGGCGACGACCGCGTACGGGCCTGCCTCGCCGCCGGGCGCCACGGCAACGACGGGCGAGCCCTCGGTCTCGTCGTCGGGCTCGTCAGCGAAAAGGGCGCTGATCACGTCGTCCTGGTTGCGTTCGGCTGGTCCACCTCCACCGCGATACGTGCAGGATGATAGCAGGCCGCGGCGCCGCTAGCGACCTTCGAGGGCCAACCGCACGAGCCGGTTAACGAGCTCGGCGTAGCCGAGGCCAGCCGCCTGCCACAGCTTGGGGTACATGCTGTGCCGCGTGAAGCCCGGCATCGTGTTGAGCTCGTTGACGAGCAGCCGCCCATCGGGAAGGTAGAAGAGGTCGACCCTGGCCAGTCCGGCGGCGTCGACGCAGCGGAAGGCGGTGAGCGCCAGCTCCCGCGCCGCGGTGGCTACCTCTCCTGGCACGTCGGCCGGGATC
>DASROV010000426.1:0-2994 GCA_035646755.1 Trueperaceae bacterium
GTAACGGGCTCAGAGATCGAGGCGGTGGTGGCGCGCTTCGACCCGACCAACCGCGACGCGGTGGCCTACCTGCAGCATCACTTCAAATCGCTGGGAATCGACAAGCTGCTGCGCCGCGCCGGAGCCAAGACCGGCGACGAGGTCACCATCGGCGGCGCGACGTTCGACTACCTGTCCGAGGACGCGCCCGTAGCAGACGAATCGGCAGCAGAGGAGCTAGAGCCGGCTGCGGACGACGACTCCTTCACTCCTGACGAGGACGCGCAGGCAACGGACGACGACTCCTTCACTGCTGACGAGCACGCGCAGACCGTGGCCGAGGATGACCAGTGAGCCTCATCTGCGCGTGATACTTTCGCAACACGATGCCGGGCCCTGACGCCGTGTCTCCTCACCAGGAGACAGTCCATGAACCGCTGCGGGAACGCGTGCGTGGCCTGGTGAGCGACGAGCGCTTTCAACACATCGACCGCGTAGCGGCGCTCGCCACCGCGATCGGCGAGGCCAACGGCTTCTCGCCTGACGACCTTCGCCGCGTCGCGCTGGCTGCGCTTCTCCACGACGCCGCCCGAGACTTCTCCGACGACCGGCTCCTCGAGCTGGTGGCTCCCGAAAACGAGCTCGAGGCCGAGCACCCGTTGGTGCTTCACGGCCGGGCCGCTCGTCGCTTGGCCGAACAGTGGGGCGTTCGGGACGAGGTCGTCCTCGGCGCGATCGAGGGCCACGTCTTCGGCGTGCCCCTCGAGGACGCGGTCGGCATGGCCGTGTACGTCGCCGACGTCAGCGAACCCGGCCGCGGCGTGAACCGCGAGCTGCGCGAGCTGGCCATGGCCGACCTGCCCACGGCGTACCGCGCGGCCGTCACCACCAAGGTCGAGTACCTTCGTGACAGCGGCAAGGCCATCCATCCCGCCACCCTGCGGGCCCACAGGTCATTGCATGAGCGCACCGAGACCGGCGCTGCGGGCCGCCGCGCGGTAACTACAACTACCGCCGAGAGCGACGATGACGCGTCGTAGGGCCCGCCTCGTCTCGCTCGCTGGAGTGCTGGTGGCGTTGGCCGGACTCGTCGGCTACTGGCTGTCGCGTGACGTCGACCGGGCCACGCTCTCGACCGAACAGCGGCGCTTGATCGGCCTCGACGCCGACGAGTTCCACGCCAGCTTCGTGGTGGCCGGCCGCGACATCGCGTACGGCAACGAGGGCGCCCTGCCCATCTACGCGCAGGACGGCACTATCATCGGTTGGCGACCCATTAACGGCTACAGCAGCACCGAGGGCACCAACACCGACACCATCCTCTACGTCGACATCCGTGGCGACGACATCACGCTGGTGGCGGTCCCACGTGACCTCTGGATGGACGACCTCGGCTACCGGATAAACGCCGCCTATCACCTCGGCGGCGCCGAAGGCCTAAGGCGCCGGGTCGAGGCCGTGTTGGGCGTGCCCATCGACTACTACGCGGTGATCAAGCTCGACATCTTCCAGAACCTCGTCGACGCGCTCGGTGGCGTCGAGATCGACGTTCCCTACCCGATGCATTACGACGACGACGTCGGCAACGTTCACATCCACTTCGACGAGGGCCGCCAGCACATGGACGGCGAAGATGCCAGCCTCTTCATCCGCTACCGCCAGACGCTACGCGGCGACATCGATCGCATCGACAACGTCAAGCGCCTCGCCTACGCCATGCTGCAGCGGCTCCAGGAGCTCAACATACGGGCGGTCACGCTGGTCCCGAGCCTCATGGACACATACTTCGAGGACGTCGAGACCAACGCCAGCCCGACCCTGGTCCGACAGCTGGCGACGCGCATACCCAACCTGCGCCTTACCACTACCGCAACCCTGCCGGTCGAAGAGGCGACGACCAGCTCCGGCGCCCAAGTGGTCACACATGAGGCCACGGTGGTCAACGCCTTCATGGCCGAGACCTTCGGTGGCGTCGCCCGCGACTTCAGCTCGCCGCCCGACGTGCGCCTGATCATCACCGACAGCAGTGGCCTCCCCGGCCTCGGCGAGTGGTACCGCGACAACCTCATCGCCCACGGCATCCCCGAGGAGCTGATCGCGTTGCGCTCGGCCGGCGATGTCGAGCCGGGCCCGACCCGGCTCTTCGCCACCTTCGAGGCGTGGTCGCAGGCCGATTACTACGCCGAGCTACTTCACGCCGGCAAACAGGAGGTCGCCAGGCTCACGCCCCACGCCGGCCAGGCCACCGTCCTCGAGCTGGTGCTCGGCGCCGACGCCGCCTCTCGTGTCGACCACGCGACCGCCGTGATGGCGAACCTCGGCATACCGTGAGCCACGCCAAGAGCGGTCGACCAGAAGACCGTAGTGACAGCGAAAAGCGGCCTACCCTCAACCACGCCGAGCCCGATGCGCAACTACCTAAGTCCAACGTCCAGGAGGATCGTTTGAACGGACCGATCGAAGCACAAGCCGACCCGACGACTCCGGGGGCAGAAGTCCCCGAAGAGGTGCAGCTTCTCGTCGACGCTCTCGATGACAAGCGTGCGGTGGACATCGCCGTGCTCGACCTACGGGAGGCCTCAGAGTCGCTCGACTGGTTCATCATCGCGTCGGGCGAATCGAGCCTGCAGCTGAAGGCCATGGAAGACGGGGTGCGGGAGAAGCTGAAGGGCGCCGGTTACCTGCCGCGGGGCGTCGAGGGTCCCTCCAACCGCTGGGTCCTCATCGACTACGGCTACGTCGTCGCGCACCTGATGAGCCCCGACGCCCGGGAGTTCTACGACCTGGAGGGGCTGTGGGCCGACGCGAACAGGGTAGAGGTAACGCCCAGCTGAAGCCGGCTCGAGCCGGGCCGGTCGTGCCGGTCGTCGTGCCCGTGGTGCCCGCCGTGCCGTCACGGGCCGGCGCCGCCGCTGCCGCGCACTGGGCAGAGGAGCGTGCCGCGCAACGCTTGAGCCGCGAAGGCTGGCGCGTCCTGGCTCGCAACTACCGCCTGCGGGGCGGTGAGCTCGACCT
>DASROV010000427.1:0-4057 GCA_035646755.1 Trueperaceae bacterium
GTCGTGGACGTGGCGATAGGGCTGGCTCATGCCGACACACCGACTGAGGGCGAAGCCAGCGCGGTTACCGGCCGAAACTGCAGCAACCACAGGCGCTTGTCGTCGAAGGCGAACTCGACATCGACGGGCCAACCGCACGAACCTTCGAGCTCGCGAGCGAGCCGGGCCACCTGCAGCGCCTGAACCTCGTCGAGCGCCGGTAGTTGCCTGAGGAACGTGGGCGTGTTCACGTCGCGCGTGCCTTGCTCGTCGGCGATGGTCATGCGCTCCTTGCCCCCGCGCGAGGCCTCGAGCAGGCTCAGGCTCGACTTCTCGAAGGCCCAGCGGTCGGGGTTGACGGTTCCTCCCACCAGGCTCTCGCCCAAGCCCCAGTTAGCGCTTATCACGATGCGGTCAAGGTCGGACGACACCGGGTCGACGCTGAAGGTTACGCCCGAGCTGTCGGCGGCGACGAGCCTCTGCACCAACACCGCGAACGCGGCGCCTTCGTCGGGCAGTCCGCGGTCACGCCGGTACGTGAGAGCGGCCTCGGAACGGGCCGAGCGCCAGGTGCTCTCGATAGCCCCGAGCACCTGCTCCGGACCACAGACGTTGAGGAAGGTCTCGTGCTGGCCGGCGAAGGAAGCCTCCTGGCCGTCCTCGTCGACCGCTGAAGAGCGCACCGCCACTTTGACCCCGCCCGGCCCCAGCGTCTCCTCGCCGCCCTCGGCCCGCTCGCCGAGACGTCGATAGGCGGCGGTCACCGCTTTCTTGACCGACTGCGGCATACCGCCTTCGCGTAGATGGGCACGGTAAGCGTTGATGGTTACGCAGAAGCCGTCGGGAACCGGGTACCGGCTGACGAACTCGCTCAGCCTGGCGGATTTCTGACCAACCAGGGCGGCGCCGGCACGCGACGGCTCGCCGAGCCAGAGCACCAGCGGTGTGACGACCGATCTTTGTGGCACGGTTTCGCCCATGAGATCCGTTCTCCAAACCAGAGACGGTAGGAGCAAGGTGCCGTGAGCCTGCGCTCACCACGAGACGCCCGTCACTTGTCGGTGCTCATGATGATGCTTGGCTTTGTCTACGGGCGTGACGGATGGCACGGCGCGATAACCGTCGGCGCGCGTCGGCTAGCGCTCCTCAGAGAGGGAAGCCTTCGGCGTCAATCACGCGCTGCGCCTGCTTGAAGTGCCGCTGCCCATGCACTACGAGGATCGTCAGGCTACCGAAGAGCCTGCTGAGCGGCGAGTAGCGCTCCCACCACGTCGGGGAGTAGTCGGCTTCAGCCAGCCGCCGGAGCAACGGCTGGTAGAGCGACTGGATCGTGATCAGGTGCTCGAGGCACTGCGCCACGCTCCACCGATCCGGTGCCGGCCGCCAGTTGAGCTGCTCGCCCGACAGCCGGTCGAACCGCGCCGAGGCGTCGGCGGCGAGCTTCATCAGGTCGGTCGTGACCTCAGTGAGTCGCTGTTCGGTGGTCGTCATTGGCACTTGCGGTCCACCTACGCATTCGTAGCAACGACGTCGACGACCGAGGCTAGACGTTACCCGCCGGCCTCCGGGCCGCGAAACGCAGCCGCGTGTAGTCTGCGGTCCAACTGCCGTCGCTCGCCCGCAGCACGGGCTCTAGCCGCGCACATACGTCCGCGACGTAGCCGACTCGCTCATCCTCGGGCAGGACCGAGACGAAGCTGCCGCCGAACGTCTCGATGAAGCCGAACATGCCGGCAGGCAGCGGTGTCGGACGCGGCACCACGGCGATGTAGTCGACGGCGAAGCCGGCGCGGCGAAGGCGCGCGCCGTACTCTTCTGCAGTAGGGAAGTACCAGGGGTCGGCGGCGGCGCCGTCGTGGCCGCGTAGGTCGAGCTCGGCGGTGAGTGCGGTGCGTATCGTCTCGACGCAGCGATGACCGCCGCATTCGGCCACGAAGCGGCCACCGGGCTTCAGCGCCGCGAACACACGGCCGATCACCTCGTCGGCCTCCTTTATCCAGTGCAGCACGGCGTTGCTGAAGACCGCGTCGAACTCTAGGGCGAAGTCAAGCTGCCTGGCATCCGTCACGGAGGCGTTGACGCCCGCTGCCCTGGCGGCTTGTACGAAGTCGGGGCTGGCGTCAACGCCGGTCATCACGCAGCCGAGGTCTGCCAGTCTCTTGGTCAGGACGCCGTCACCACAGCCCAGGTCGAGGATGCGCTCGCCCGGCTGGGGGTCGAGGAGCTCGAGCACCGGCGTGGCCAGGTCACTTACGTAGCGCGCGTTGCGCTGGTACGTGGCTGAGTTCCACGTTTGCTCTGCCACGTGGTCAACGGCCGCCGGATCTAGATGAGCTCGGCTGGACGTTCTGCTCGACGGCCGCCTCGATGAGGTCCTTGAACGCGTCGGGATCGAGCTCGTCGCCGGCTCTGATGTCGATCGCGCGGCGCGTGCCGGCGTCGAGGCTGGCGTTGAACAACCCCTGGGGATCCACCAGCGAGGCGCCCTTGGCGAAGGTCAACTTGATCTTGTCCTTGTAGACCTCACCCGTGCAGATGAGCCCGTCGTGCGACCAGGTCGGGACTCCCATGGGGTTGGTCGGCTTCACCCACTTGGTGTCCTCGACTACGTTTGGGTCGGCCTCCTTGATCAGCTTGCGGACCTTCTTCAGCGCCTCGCCGCGCCAATCGCGAAGCGAGGCGATCTTTTGATCGATGAGTTGAGTGTTCTCCATGACTGCAGCCTAGCGGACGCCCACCGCCGCCTGGTGAGTCAACTGCTGGGTATCGCCGCAGCGTCGTCCGCCACTTGACGCGGTAAATTCCTGAGAACGTCTTCGGGGCGCGGCCAACATGTCGCGCCCCGAGGCTTGGTCTGGAGCGCCAGTTGTCGACTGACAGAACGGTGGAGGCGGGCCCGATGACCGCGACGGTCTTCACGGTCATCGCGGCCATCAGCTTCTCCCACTTCTTGAACGACCTCATGCAGGCGTTGCTGCCGGCGATCTACCCGATGCTCAAGGAGGACTTCGGGCTCACCTTCACCCAGGTCGGCCTCCTGACGCTCACCTTTCAGTTCACAGCCTCACTGCTTCAGCCCGTCGTCGGCATCCTCGCGGATCGGCGGCCCTTGCCCTATTCCATGGCGTTCGGCATGGGTTCGACCCTTAGCGGCCTGGTACTGCTCTCCGTGGCTCAGCGGTTCTCCCTGCTCATCATGGCTGCTGCCCTCGTTGGCCTCGGTTCCGCAGTGTTCCACCCGGAGGCTTCCAGGGTGGCGAGGATGGCCGCGGGCCTGCGGCCGGGCTTCGCGCAATCGGTCTTTCAGGTGGGTGGCAACTTCGGTTCCGCTATGGGCCCGCTCCTTGCAGCCTTCATCGTCCTGCCCTTCGGACAGGACAGCATCGCCTGGTTCTCGGTGGTGGCCGTGCTGGCGATGCTCGTGCTTTACAAGGTCGGCAACTGGTACCGCGGGCACCTGGTACGTCTACTGAACCGTGGCAGGGCGGTGTACGCGGATGCCGGCAAAGGACGCCTGGTCGCGTCGGTGCTGATACTGGTGATCCTGACATTCTCAAAGGCCGTGTACGGCGCCAGCCTAGGCAGCTACTACACCTTCTTCCTCATCGAACGCTTCGACGTCACCATCCGCGAGTCACAGTTACTGCTGTTCGTGTACATGGCCGCGGTGGTCGTCGGCACCTTCATCGGGGGACCACTTGGTGATCGTTTCGGTCGCAAGCTCGTGATGTGGGGCAGCGTGCTCGGCGCCTTGCCGTTCACCTTGCTGCTGCCCTGGGTGAACCTAACGTGGACGATTCTACTTACCGCCGTCATCGGCATCATCATGGCTTCGGCTTTTCCAGCCATCATCGTTTACGCCCAGGATCTGCTGCCCGGCGGCATCGGCATGGTCTCGGGCCTGCTCTACGGGCTGGCGTTCGGCGTCGCCGGGATCGCCGCCGCGCTGCTCGGTGGTCTGGCCGATAGGCATGGCATCGACTTCGTGTTCCAGGTCTGCGCCTGGTTGCCGATCGTCGGCGTGTTCGTCGTCTTGCTTCCTGACGCCAGGACCCGCGACGGCGGGTCGGCCGATTCT
>DASROV010000428.1:0-3709 GCA_035646755.1 Trueperaceae bacterium
CATCAAGCTCAACGCCCTGCGACTGCGCATAAGGCGTCAGCTCGCCGAGCGCGGTGACGCCGACAGCGCCACCTCCGGCACTACCAGCGGTGCTTCTCTTGGCGCCGCCGCTGACGCGGTCGAGGACTCCGTACCGGACGGGGTCGCCTGAATGGCGGCCGCCGCCGTCTTACCGAGCGCCAACGGGGGCATGCCGGCGGCCCGGCTGCGGCGAGCGGAGCTTACCGACGCCTGCGCCCTCGCCAAGCTCTACGGCGTCGCTGAGGCCGATATGCTCGCCTGGCTCGAGACCGGGGGCGTGCTGCTCGTCGAGGACGGCACCATGACGGCGCTGGCGGCCGTGCGCTGGCAGCCGACCAACGGCGGCTGGCGGGTCGAGCAGCTGGTATCGCTGCCTGCCGAGCAGGGGCAGGCCTACGGGCGCTGGCTGATGACGAAGCTCGAGTCGCTGGCGATAAAGGGCAACGTCGCTCGTCTCGACGTGGCGCTCGCCGACAAGGATCAGGCCCCGTATTATCAGCGCCTCGGCTACCGCGCCGGGGCGAACGGGGACGAGCTGAGCAAGCGCGTCGGCGGGGTGTGGCAGCGGCAGGGGGCTGGACCGTGAGCGCGGGCGACGACACACCGTCTCCCGCCCCCTCCGCGAACATGTGGGGTGGACGCTTCTCCGAGGGCATGGACGACCTGGTGAAGCGGGTTAACGCCTCGATCGGGGTCGACGCGGCGATGGCCCGTGAGGACCTCGAGGGCTCGCTTGCGCACGCGCTAATGCTCACCGAACAGGGCATCCTGAGCAAGTCGGACGGCGCAGCCATCGAGTCCGGCCTGCGGCAGTTACTAAGCGATCTCGACGAAGGCAGGCTCGAGTTCGACGAGGGGTTCGAGGACGTGCACATGAACCTCGAGCACCTGCTCACCGAGCGCATCGGGGAGGTCGGCGGCAAGCTCCACACCGCACGTAGCCGCAACGACCAGGTCGCGACCGACATGCGGCTGTTCCTCAGGCGGCGTGGCGCCGAGCTGGCCGCGGCGCTCGCCCGGCTGCGCGAGGTCCTCGTCGATCTCGCCGAGAAGCACGTCGACGTGATAATGCCCGGTTACACCCACCTGCAGGTCGCGCAACCGGTGCGGCTCGCCCACCACCTGCTCGCCTACGAGCGCATGTTCGCGCGCGACGGCGGCCGGCTCGAAGACGCACTTGACCGCGCTGACCTCTCACCTCTGGGCGCCGGCGCGCTGGCGGGCACGACGTTCCCCATCGACCGTGAGCGCAGCGCCGCGCTGCTCGGCTTCGCCGGGGTGGCAGGCAACTCGCTCGACGCCGTGTCCGACCGCGATTTCGTCATCGAGACGCTTAGCGCGCTGGCGATAACGATGATGCACCTCTCGCGCCTCAGCGAGGAACTCATCCTCTGGTCGAGCCAGGAGTTCGGCTTCGTCACGCTGCCCGACGCCTACACCACGGGCAGTTCGATGATGCCCCAGAAGAAGAACCCCGACATGTGCGAGTTGGTGCGCGGCAAGACCGGCCGGGTCTACGGCGCGCTGATGGGCATGTTGACGGTGATGAAAGGCCTGCCGCTGTCATACAACAAGGACATGCAGGAGGACAAACAGGGCTTGTTCGACGCGCTCGACACCGTCTCTGACTGCCTCGCCATCTACATCGGCATGCTGCCGCGTGCGACCTTCCACGCCGAGCGCATGCGCGCCGCCGCCGGCGCCGGCTTCTCGAACGCCACCGACCTCGCCGATTACCTCGTGCGAGTAAAGGATTTGCCGTTCCGGCGGGCACATCACGTGGTGGGGAAGCTGGTCGCGCTGGCCCTCGACGCCGGCGTGGGGCTCGAGCAGCTCGACTTGGAGCAGCTGAGGGCGGTAGAGCCGCGCATCACCGACGACGTGTACCGGGCGCTCGACCTCGAGACGGTGGTCGACGCTCGTGACAGCCTGGGCGGCACATCACGCGCGCGCGTGCTCGCCGCCCTCGCCTCGGCGCGCGAGGAACTTGCTGGGCTCGGGAAGGAGCAAGGGGTGAAGGGAGCGGGTAGTGGCGCTTGAGGGCGTGATAGAACCCCAGGCCGCGGCTAAGGAGGTCATCACCGTGCGCCATGCGCGGGCCGAGGACGTGCCGCTGATCTTCGAGAACATCGGCTACTGGGCGGCCCAGGGGCGCATGCTGGTGAGGCCGATGCAGAACATCTTCGAGAACCTGCGCGACTTCTTCGTCGCCGAGGTCATGACCACAGACGGTCCCCGCTTCGCCGGCAACGGCGCCCTCCACATCCTCTGGGGCGACATCGCCGAGGTACGCGGCCTGGCAGTGGCGCCGGAGGTAAGGTCGCAAGGCGTTGGCCGCGCCCTGGTCGAGGCCTGCGAGATCGAAGCAAGGCGGGTGGGCATCCCGCTGCTGTTCGCGTGGACCTACGAGGTCGGCTTCTTCGAGCGCTGCGGCTTCCAGCTCATCGACAAGACCAAGGACCTGCATCCGCGGGTCTGGTCGGAGTGCCTCCGGTGCCCGTTCTACGTCGGCTGCAACGAGAACGGCGTGGTGAAGCGCCTCGGCGGCGTGCCCATGCCGCGCAATCTTCCCAAACCGCCGCCCGCTCAGGTACCACCCGGCATCAGGTGATACTCGCGGCATGAACCCTTCCACGATGCGCCCGGGAGCGCCCCCGGAGCCAGGGAGTGTGCCCGATGGGCGCTAGGCGGCGCTGGGGCTGGCTTGGCGTGGTCCTTTGGTCGGCGGTGCTGTTCTGGCAGTCGGCGTCGTCTGGTGACGGCTCGCTGTTCGCGTTGCTACCCGCCGGCTCGGACAAGGTCGCGCACGCCTTCGCTTACCTCGTGCTCGGCGGGCTGGCCGCGCTGGCGACCGGCAGTCGGGCCGGTGGGGCGCTGCTCGCGGTGCTCTACGGGATCTCCGACGAGATCCACCAGTCTTTCGTACCGGGTCGTACTCCCGAGCTATGGGACCTGGTGGCCGACGCCAGCGGCGCGCTCGTCGGCGCCTGGTTGGCCTTCTGGCTTGTGCGGAATCCGTGCCGGCGGCGCCGTGAGCCGACCTTAGAATGAGCGCCGTGTCCCCCGTTCCCGACGAGACTTCACGCCTGCGCCTGGTGTTGGTCGGCGCCGGCCGCATGGGCGGCGCGGTGCTGCAGGGAGCGCTGGCGGCGAAGCTGTTGAGCCCGTCGGAAGTGGCCATCTACCATCCGAACGAGCGACGCGGCAACGAGCTGGCCGAGCGCCACGGCGTGTCGTTCGTCGCTGACGACGGCCTGCACCGCGCCGACCACGTGTTGCTCGCCGTCAAGCCCCAATCGTTCGTGCGAGTCGCCCCTTTGGTCGCGCAGCGCGACGCCTCGTTCATCTCGCTGATGGCCGGCGTATCGGCCTCGAGTATCGCGCGCAGGGTCGGCAGCAAGCGGGTGATAAGGGCCATGCCCAACCTCGGCGCCAGCCTGGGCGTGAGCGCGACGGCGTTCACCGCACTTCCCGAGGCGACAGCGGCGGACGTGGCCATGGCGCGCGGGCTCTTCGGCGCGGTTGGCAGCGTCTACGACATCCGCGAAGAGCTCTTCGACGCGTTCACCGGCATGGCCGGCTCGGGACCGGCCTACGCGGCGGTGATGGCCGAGGCCCTGGCCGACGGCGGCGTGCGCGTCGGGCTCGACCGTAGCCTGGCGCGCGACCTCGCCAGGCAAGTGTTGCT
>DASROV010000429.1:0-3226 GCA_035646755.1 Trueperaceae bacterium
GCGTTATCACTATGAGGACCCTGCAGCGCCTGCCCGACACGCTCATCTACTTCGTGCGCGACCAAGGCACGTCCTTCACCATCGAGCCGGTGGTTCGCAAGGCGGGCGACGCGGGCCTCTCCGGACGGGTGAGGAATCAGGTCGCCGCGCTGGTCGCCGGACCGAGCGCGGGGGAGGCCGAAGAGGGTCTCTCGAGCGCGGTTCCCCAAGGCGTCGAGGTCCGCTCCGTCGACCTCAGTGACGGCACACTGACAGTCGAACTCTCAAGCGAGTTCGTCAGCGGCGGCGGAACGGCGTCGATGTTCGGCCGCCTTAACCAGCTCCTCTACACCCTCAGCCAACCGTCGGACGTGGACGCCGTCGTGCTCGAGATCGAGGGCGAGACGCTTACCGTGTTGGGCGGCGAGGGCATCATCGTCGAGGTGCCGTGGGTGAGATCCGAACATCCTGAGCTACCGACGTGGTGAGGCTCGTGGTCACGTCGCTGCGCCGCGCTGTCGCGCTGACGCGGTTCGTGGCGGCCGCCAGCGTCGTTGTTGCGCTACTCGGAGGCGCCCTGTTCGCTCAGGCCGGCGGTTCGTCGGTCACGACGAGTGAGCGTCCCGTCGTCGCGCGGGCGACGGTGTTCAGGGGGGTCGTCGACCTCTTCAAGGACTTCTATTGGGACCCCGATCACCTCGACTGGGACGCGTGGGCCGACCGCTACCGCGACGCGGCGCTAAGCGCCCAACGGCGCGCCGCCTTCGACTCGGTAATGCGCCGCATGGTGGCCGAGGTAGACGACGACCATTCGCGCTGGCTGGGGTTGACGCCGCGGCCCGGCGAGGCGCCGGCTGAACCGCTGGCCGAGCCGGTCGGCGAGGACGAAGCCCCGCCCCGTGAGGATCTTCCCGGCGATGCTGTCGATAGCCGCGGTGATCCCGCCCTCACCCGCGGCCTGGGGCTGCGGGTGCGCTACCTCAACGGCACTGGCGTCGTGGTGGAGCGAGTCCTGCCCGGCACGCCGGCGGCGGAGGCGGGCCTGCGCCGTGGCGACGTCATCCAATCGATAGACGAGGCCGACCTGCGTGCCGTGGGGCCGAGCGCCGTCGGCCTGGTGATGGCCGAGAGCCTGCAAGCCGCGGAGGTCCACCTCGACGTGCTCCGCGGCGGCCGGGAGCGCTTCGACCTTACGCTGGTACCGCGGCTACTTGCCCACGCGACCCTGGAGCTTACGGCCTCGGGCAGCCTGCTCGCCGACGGCGTCGCGTACCTCTACGTGCCCTCTTTCACGCTGGCCGGCACGGGCCAGCTCACCCACGCGCTGCTGGCCGAGATGGCGCGAGCGGGGGCCGAGACTTACGTGCTCGACCTGCGCGGGAACCTCGGCGGCAGCCTCAGCGAGCTCGGCATCCTCATGGGGGCGTTCTTCGACGGCGAGTGGGCGCAGGCCCTGGCGCGCGGCTCAATCGCCTGGCACGCGACCTTCGAGCGCCAGGGGCCGTTCGGGACGGCCATGCTCGTCGACGACGCGGGGCGGGTGCTGCGCCGGGCCGTCGTCGCCGAACCGGTGAAGCTCGCCGCCCCTGTGGTAGTCATCGTCGATAGCTTCACCAGTTCAGCTGCCGAGGTCGCGGCCGCGGTGCTGCAGGCCAGCGGCAGGGCGACGGTCGTGGGCACGGCGACATCGGGCAACGTCGAGGTCGTGCAGGGCTTCGAGCTCGCCGACGGCAGCAGCGTGCTGGTAGCTGTCGCGAACCTCGAGATGCCCGACGGCGCTCCACTCAACGAGGGCATCGAGCCCGATACCGTGGCGACGGCCTCCGTGCGCGAACTGGCCCGAGGCCACGACGCCGCACTCGCCAGCGCCATGGCCGAGCTGAGCGGACTGCCGTTCACGCCGGGGCGCTGGTTCTAGACGGAACTGATTGCGGTGTGGTGCGCCCGACAGGATTCGAACCTGTGGCCTTTCGCTCCGGAGGCGAACGCTCTATCCAGCTGAGCTACGGGCGCTCAATCCGTCGGCGGCCCGACGTGGGCGTGCAGCGCGACAGCCCACGCAATATAGCATCGCCTTGCGGGTCAGCGAGTCCGGGAACGAGCGGCCGTCTGTTAGACTTCGGGGCGTGCGCAACGAGAGCGCCTGCCGAGTGCGGGCCCCGGCGCGAACCCTGGAGGACCTGAACCAATGTCAATGAGCAAGCGAACTAGGACCGTGATCCTGTGGGTTATCGCCATCGGGTTGCTGGTCGGCATGGTCATATCGTTCACCCCGACAATGGGCCTTACCTGGGGCGGTCAGACGGCCCTGCTCGGCACTCCGCAGATTCTCGTCAACGGCGAGCCGATCCGTGAGGCCGAGGTCACGCAAGCGAGCCAAGGCACGCTCTTCAACGCCGTCAGCGAGGGCCCAGTCGCCGAAGACCTGCAGCGCCTGTTGGTCGACGAGCTCGTTCGTCAGAAGGTGATCGAGCAGGCGGCGGCGCCGGTGAGAGTCAGCAACGGCGACGTGCGCGACGAGGTCGACGACTTCCGCGAGGCCCGCGGCGTGGCCGGCAGAGGCAACGACCGCAACTACGTAAGCCTTATCGGCTCGGCCGGCTTCACCGACCAGACGTTCCGCGATTACCTGCGCGAGCAGCTGCGCATCACGGCCTGGGAAGAGTCGCTGATCGAAGACGTCACCGTAAGCGACGCCGAGATCGAGGCTCACTACCTCTCGCACCCGAGTTCCTACCAGAGCGAGGAACAGATCCTCGCCCGGCACATCGTGGTCGAGGACCAAGAGCTCGCCGAGCAGATCCGTGCCGAGGTGGTCGCCGGCGCCTCGTTCGCCGAGTTGGCTGCCGAGCACAGCACGCAGCTGGCCGAGCGCCAGGGCGCGCTTGGCGCCCAGGAGGGCGAGGCCGAGCCGAGCCCGGTCGGTCGGCCCGCGTTGCCGACGGCCGTGGCCAACGCCGCGTTCGCTTTGCGCGGCGCCGGCCTTACCGACGTCGTCGAGTCGGCCGGGGTCTACCACCTCGTCCAGGTCGAGGAGTACCTGCCGGCCGCGACGCGGCCGCTGGAAGAGGTGCGTGAGACGGTCGCCGAAGACGCGCTCAACGCCAAGAAGCAAGGCGTCGTCGAAGCCGAGGTCGAGCGCCTGCGGGCGGAGGCGACGGTCAGCTTCCCCGAGACCAGCACACTGTCGTTCGACAACCCGACCATCGCCATCGTGGGCGACACCGAGATCTCCGAGGTGCAGCTC
>DASROV010000430.1:0-19165 GCA_035646755.1 Trueperaceae bacterium
GGAACCCCCTGCGGCCGAGGGCGGGTACCTGCGTGACCTCACGACCGGCGTCGACACGAGGCTCGGAGGGGCTGAGACCGGCGGCGCGACCGTCGTGCGGCCGGTAGCGATTACCCCGTCGGCAAGCCATGCGTTGGTCCATGGCGGCTACGGCGACCTGTACCTAATTGACATCGAGAACTCAACGACGGTCCGAGCAGACACCAACGCCGACGGCGCGCCCGCCGACAAGGGCGTGGTCGCGAAGGGAGCGGCGGTGAGCGCCGACGGCCGTTACGTCGTCTTCCTCAGCGAGGCCACCAACCTGGTGGCGGACCCGCCCGAACCGTTCATCGAACATGTCTACCTTAAGGACCTCGAGACGGGCGATGTGGTGCGGGTTAGTAGCAACGCCGCCACCGGCGAAGAAGGGACCGGCAACTCGCGACACCCGGTGATCACCGGCGACGCCCGCTTCGTGCTGTTCCCCTCGTACGCGCAGAACCTCACGCCGCTTGTGCAGAAGTAAGGGCAAGAGTTCGGCGGCTGCTCACTGGAGATGTGCACCTCGGGGATGATCTTCGCCTACGAGGTCGCGACGGGGCGCATCACGATGGCTGAAGTCGGGTTCGATCACACCACGCCGTGCTGCTACGGCAGCTTTGAGCGGCTCATCGCGGTAAGCGACCGTTACCTTGCCTTCACCAGTCTCAACGGCCAATTGGTACCCACGGGCGATGACGACCTACAGCGTCTGTACCGCGCTGAGATCCCGCTGTGGACGCCGTGAGGGGGGCGGCTCGCGCCTTGTGGTTCGCGCCTCCTGAAGGAGCAATACCTGAAGCGCGTGGAAGGTGTACTGGCAGTTGTCTCAGTAGGGTTCTTGGTGATAGTTGCCTGCTCGCCTACCCCGCCAGGTGGGGGCGGATCGCAGAGCAGGACCATCTCACCCGCGGGAGGCGCGCTCCAAGCGACTGCTGCCGACGGCATTCGCTACACCCTGACGTTCCCGGCCGGCGCGGTCGACGAGCCGACGAACGTAACGATCACGGCTGTGGATACCCCGGCTGCCGTAGGCGGCTTCCGTGTGGAGCCGGCTGGCCTGGTGCTCAACATCGCCGCCACGCTCGAGATGGACCTGCCAGCCGGCGTCACCGCGCCCCCGACGACGACCTTCGCTCTCGGCTCGGCGAACGACCCTACGTTCGTTGCCACCACGGTCGAAGGCTCGCGGCTTAGCGCCGGCCTACGCTACTTCGCCGTACCGGCACGTGGCTGGAGCGAAGGCCCCGCGACTCAAGGCGCGGCGCATGTGGCGAGCCAGCCCGGAGCCGGTCTCCATGGCGAGCTCGGCGCGTCGACAGCACTCGCACCGCAACAGGAGGACGGCGACACGGTCCGTGCGCTCGAGGCCGATTGCAGCCGCCGGCTGGACGCCATGCGCGCTGCGTTCGACCAGCTGGTGGCGTCCGATTCGTTCGAAGCCGCCATGAAGATCGTCAACGATGCCGGCGCCCTTGCCATGCTGTGCGGGGACGACGCTGAGGTCGCGGCCTGGGAGGCCGAGGTGGTCGACGTCGTGTGTGCTCGCTACGAAGAGCTGGTGTTGAACGCCGAGGTCGTCGCTGCCGACACCTTCAACGTGTTCACCGAGATAAGCATGCTGGTCATGAGCTGGTGGGAGACGATGCAGAAACTCGGCGTTGACTGCGAGGCCGCCAAGCCGCCCAGCCAGGTGATGGGCGAGAAGATCGGCCAGTTCATTACCTTTTACACCGCCACGGTGCAGGGCCTTACCTTCACGGCCGACAACGACAAGCTGCTGGTCGAGGCGAGGAAGGTGGCCGACCTGCACGGCGCCGCAAGCCTGCTCGGTCTACCCGAGGCCGAAGCGCTGCTCGAGCAGCAGGTACTCCACCCCATCATGGATCTGCTGCGCGAGCGTGGCTTCGATGAGTGCGTGGCTCAGGCCGACCATTTCTACCTCTACTCGATACTGACGAAGCCGTTCAGAGCGGTGCGTGTCGTTGTCGGCACGCCGGCGAAGCTTGATGACGCCCGGCTGGCGCCTCTCAACGCGCGCGCCACCTTCTCGGACGCCGACCTGCTAGCCGATATCCAGTACTGTGCCTCCCAGTTGACGCTCGCGGTCTGGGCCGATCCCGACGTGCCCGTGGAACTCACCGACAAGCGCCTGGAGCTCGGGCCAGGAAGCTCAGCTGGCGAACGCACGAGCGAGGCGTCAACGTCAGGACCGGTCGAGGGTCATCTGGTGTTGCACGGACCGATCGAGCAGCTACTGTGCGGCAAGGAACGGACGCCGGTGGCACACGAACTGGTGGTGCGCTTCGGCACGACCGAGGTGCACCGCGGCTCGAGCCTTGCCGCGAACCCTGAGATCGACATCGCGGCCTCGTTGAGCGCCGCCGGCCTCGACATCACCGGGCTAAACGACGTCGACGTGACCGTGGTGCGTGAGACAGCCGAGGCGCCGTGCGGCACGCTCTACGGTGAGGGCACCGAGTACGAGCTGTTCACGGTTACCTACACCGCCGACCCGGCGCCTCAAGCGACCGGGGTAAGCGTCACCCCCACGATCATCACGGCCGATCAGGACACCGAGTCTACTTTCCAACTGCCGTGGAGCGATCCCGGCAAGAACCTGAAGACCCTGCACGTCTCCTACGACCTGGCGGGCTCGGTGCGAACGGAGCAGGTGGACCTGGCCACGTCGACCGCCGTCTCGGGCTTCGCCGAGGGGAGCGGCACGGGTACGTACACGCAGGCGCTATATGTGGGTTGCACCGAGAAGGGCAACAGCCCCATCGTCGTGACTCTGGTTTTGGAAGACGAGTACGGGCAACGAAGCGCCGAGCGCCGGGCCAGCGTGGCCGTGGCGTACGGCTCGTGTCCGACCGGGGCGGGATCGGGCTTCGTCGTCGGATCTGGTCAGGGAACTAATTGAACCGCCGCCGACCCCGGTCCGCCGTGCCTACCGCGGGCCCCTCGGCGCCGATGACACAGGCGGCACTGTTGGCGCTTGTGCTGCCGATGCTGCTTGGCAGCTGTTCACCTGGCCCGCACTCGCCGCTGCAGCCCGATGGCCTGCCAAGCGCGGCCGCGCCACTCGCCCTCAGCCCTGACGGGCGCACGTTGTGGGTGGTGAACCCCGATGCGGACAGCGTCACGGCGCTTGACACGACCTCGTTACGGGCTGCCGAGCCCATCCACGTCGGGAGCGAACCGTGGGGCGTGGCGGTAACGCCCGCCGGCGCCGTGGTGGTCATGAACCGGGCCGACGGCAGCCTTACCCTGCTGGCCGGCGGGCGCCGGCACGACGTCGACGTCGGCCCGGAACCCGGCGGTCTGGCGCTGTCGCCGAGCGGTCGTACGGCCTACGTAACGCTGTCGAGTTCAGGCGAGCTGGCGGTCGTCGATCTCGAGCTCCGAGAGGTCGTAGCCCGCGTGCCCGTCGGCCGCATGCCGTGGGCGCTGGCCGTCAGTGACGATGGCGACGCCGATGACGACGACGAACGAATCGTGATCACGCACCGCGTCGCTCGGCTTCGCCTAGGAGGCAGCGAGGCAAGCAACGACGGTAAAGAGGGTTGGCTGACGCTGCTGACAGCCACCGACCGGGGGGCAGGGCAGGGCAGGGAAGTTGTGCTCGAGCCGTTCGAGTTCGGCTACCCGAACGGCCTCGAGGGCGTGGGCATCAACGGCGACACCGCGTTCGTCGCCCACCTCCTCGCTTCACCCGAGTACCCGCGCGACTTCGAGAGCACGGTTTCGGCTGGTCTGTCAACCGTTTCGCTGGCGGCGTCCACGGATCCGGCTCCTGCATCACTAAGGCTGCACGTCAACGACAGCAGCTTCTCAACGCCGGTCAACCACCCGGTGGCGGTGGCCGTGTCCCCCGACGGCGCTACCGCCTATCTGGTCCTGGCCGGCAGCGACGCGGTGATGGGCGTCGACCTGGCGAGCGAGGGCGGGCCGGAGCTCATTGGGTTCTGGCCGGCAGGCAGCAACCCACGCGGGCTCGTGATCGCTGCCGATGGTCGGCGCGCCTACGTCATGAACTACCTCTCGCGTGACGTAAGCGTCCTCGACCTCGAGGACGCAGCGGTGCGCCGCGAGCTCCGGCGGGTGCGAGTCGCTCCCGAGACGCTGTCCGCGGTGGAACTGCGCGGCAAGGTGCTTTTCCACAACGCCAGCAGCGCCCCCCTCTCGCAACTCGGCTGGATCTCCTGCGCCAGCTGCCACCTTGGCGGGGGTAGCGACGGGACCACCTGGCTCACTCCCGACGGCCCCCGCCAGACGCAACCGCTGTGGAACCTGCGCGGCACTGCGCCTTTCCACGCCTCGGCCACCCGTGATGAGGTGCAGGACTTCGAACGTGACATCGAGGAACTGATGGCCGGTAGTGGTCTGGCGCCCGGCGCCTTCCGCCGCGAGCTCGGCGACCCCAACGGCGGTCTGTCGGCCGACCTCGACGCGCTCGCGAGCTACGTGCTCGACGGCATCCGCGTGCCCGCGGCGGCGTTGCTAGACGAGGAATCACTCGTGGCCGAGGGTCGCTCGCTGTTCGCCGGCGCGGGTTGCGCCGGTTGCCACGGCGGTCCTCACTGGACGATGAGCAATCTGCCGGGGCCGGTGGGCGACCTCGCGCCCAACGCTGAAGCCGAGGTGCTCGACGCACTTCGCGACGTCGGCACCGTCGACCCGACACGCGACGTCCTCGGTGCCAACGGGTTCGACGTGCCGACGTTATTGGGTCTCACTGCCACTGCCCCGTACCTGCACGACGGCTCGGCGGCCACGCTGGAGGCCGTGGTCGCCGACCCCGAACACGCGGGCCGGCCGTTCACCGCGGCCGAGACAACGGCGTTGGCGGCGTTCCTGCGGACCATCGACGACAGCACCGCGACTTTCTGACGCCGACCTTGACGACTTAGACGCCGACCGCGTCGACTCAAATGCGTCCTTTTTGACGTCAGATAGGTTGAGCCGCGACCTCGGCGGCGTGCCGGGCGGCGTTGACCACGTCGGCCACAAGGTCGTCCGGGTCTTCAACGCCCAGGCTTAGCCGCACGAGGCCATCGGCGATGCCGGCCTCTCGCCTGGCTTCCGCAGGAAGCAACTGATGGGTGCTGGCCGCGGGCACGCACGCCAACGAGGCGACGTCGCCTAGCGAGACCGCGTGGTCGATCAAGGTGAGTGAGTCAAGGAAGCGCCCGGCCGCCTGGCGACCGCCGGCGAACTCGACGGCCACCATGCCGCCGAAGTCGCGCATCTGCCGCGCCGCGACGTCGTGGCGGGGGTGATCGGCGAAGCCGGGGTAGTGCACCTTGCTAACGCCCGGAGTCTCTCGCAGTGCCTGGGCGACGGCGCGGGCGTTGTGGCAGTGAGCGGGCATGCGCAGGTGCAAGGTGCGCATCCCGCGCAGCAGCAGGAAGGCGGCGTGCGGGTCGAGGACCGAGCCGACGTGCCGCAGGCCCTCGCCGCGCACCTCGGCCAGCAGGTTCGACGAGCCGGCCACGAAGCCCGCGAGCAGGTCGCCGTGGCCGCCGAGGTACTTGGTGGCTGAGTGAACGACGGCGTCGATGCCCAGCTCGGCCGGCCTTGACAGGTAGGGCGTAGCGAAGGTGTTGTCGACGGCGCTGAGGATGCCGTGAGTGCGCGCGACCGTGGCGATGTGCTCGAGGTCGTGTATCGCCATGGTGGGGTTCGTCGGCGACTCGGCGTAGATGAGCCGGGTAGCGGGCCCGATGGCAGCGGCGGGTTGGTCGTCGTCGACCGCTCTGGCCGAGACCCCGAAGCGGGGCAGGAGGTCGTGCAACAGCCCGCGCGTGCCGCCGTAGAGCGGCCCCAGGTAGACGACCTCGTCGCCCTGCCGCAAGGTGCTGAGGAACAGTGCGGCGATGGCGCCCATGCCGCTGCCGAACGCGATCGCCGCTTCGGTGCCTTCAAGCGCCGCCAGCTTCTCCTCGGCGGCTCGCACCGTCGGGTTGCCGACGCGGCTGTAGACGTCACCGGCTTCCTCTCCGGCGAAGAGTTGTGAACCGCGCTCGACGCTGCCGAGCAGGAAGGTGCTCGATTGGTAGATCGGCGTGGCGTGAGCGCCGGTCGCGCCGTCGCTTACCTGGCCGGCCCGCACGGCCCGGGTGGCGAAGGCCGCGAGTTCGGCATCGACGTCATGCATACCCGTAATGACAACATGCCGCCGTGAGACCGTGCCGAGCGTCGTACCACCGGCATGACAACGCCGCCCGGACGGCGAGGCGGGCTACGCGGCCGCCGCGGCCGCGGCTAACACGTCCGCCACCAAGTCCGCCTCGTCCTCGACGCCGACGCTGAGGCGCACCAGACCGTCGGTGATGCCGTCGCGCGCGCGTTCCTCGGGCGGTACCGAAGCGTGCGTCGTCGTCGAGCTCACGCACGCAAGCGAGCACACATCACCGAGCGAGACGGCGTGATCGAAGAGCTCGAGCCGTTCGACGAACCTCGTCGCGCTCGCCCGGCCGCCGGCGAAGTCAACCGCCACCATGCCGCCGAAGTCGCTCATCTGGCGCGTGGCGACGTCATGACCGGAGTGGTCTTCGAGACCGGGGTAGTGCACGCGGCTCACGCCCGGCGCGGTCTCGAGCGCCCGGGCGACGGCGCCGGCGTTCCGGCAATGAGCCGCCATCCGTAGGTGCAGGGTGCGCATCCCTCGCATGAGCAGGAAGGCGGCGTGCGGCTCCAGGCTGGCGCCGCCCAAGCGCAGGCCAACCGAGCGGACCCGTTCGAGTTCGTCGCCGTTGCCGGTGACGAAGCCGGCAAGCAGGTCACCGTGCCCACCGAGGTACTTCGTCGCGGAGTGAACGACGAAGTCGATGCCGTGCTCCGCCGGCCGCGTCAGGTAGGGCGAGGCGAAGGTGTTGTCGGCGGCGGTCAAGAGCCCGTGTCTACGGGCTACGCCGGCAACCGCGGCGAGGTCGATGATGGCGAGGGTCGGATTGCTCGGCGTCTCGACGTAGATAAGCCGGGTGTTGGACGCGATCGCGCTGTCGAGCTCGCTCGCCTCCACCCGCCGGGCGGTGATGCCGAAGGCCGGCAGCAGCTCCCACAACACCGCCCGTGTGTCGCTGTAGATCGGTCCCAAGGTCAACACTTCGTCGCCTTGGCGGAGGACGCTAAGGAACAGCGCGGTGATCGCGCCCATCCCGCTCGCGAACGCCACGGCCTCCGCGGTGCCCTCGAGCGCGGCCAGCTTCGCCTCGGCCTCGCGCACCGTGGGGTTGCCCGCGCGGCTGTACGTGTCACGCGCGGGGTCGTCGGCCCTGAGCCGGGAGCCGTGTTCGACGCTCCTCAGCAGGAACGAGGCGGTCTGGTAGATGGGCGGCGCGTGCGCGCCGGTCTGCGCATCGGGGGAGTGACCAGCGCGCACGGCGCGCGTCGCGAACGCGCCTTCAGTTCGGCGTTCGACGTCAGCGCCGTCGTCGCCCGTACCGTCGTCGCCCGCGTCACCCGGGATGCTGTCACCGCTACTGGCCCTGTCGTTGGCCGCGTCGTCGCTCACCGCGCCATGAAAGCACGACCGGCGGCGGCGCGCTAGCGGTCAGTGGCAACACGACTTCTCGAGCCGGCAGAAACACGACGCCTCAATGGCAACGTCGGCCCTGGCCTTGGCGAGGTCGAGCCGCGCCCGGGCCGCCGTGGCCTCCTCGGTCCTGCCGAGGCGCTCGAGGCACTCGACGTAGCCGTGCATGGCCCACACGTTCTCGGGATGTTGCAGCGGCCGCGGCAGGCTCCCGCTTAGGCCGAGGTCGTCGCGGTAGGTCTCGAGCGCCTCCTCGACCTGGCCCTGCTCGAGGAGCAGGGCGCCGAGGGCGTGTCTTACCGGCTGCATCCAGGCCCACGGCTCGTCGTATGGCAGGTTGTCATCGAGTGCGACCGCGCGCCGCAGGTGCGCGAAGGCGTCCGCGATGCGACCCTTGCGGTACTCCAACTCGCCATCGAGCATCGCGGCCGCGACGCGCAGGATGTCGCGGCAGGTGTTGTTGAAGACCGTGCGTGAAGCCGGCACGCGCTCGACGGTGGCTATGAACAGCTCCCTCTCCACCTCGGCCGCGCCGACGTCGCCGCTGGCGGCGAATGCGACGCCGCGCGCGTAGCGCAGCATGGCGATGGTGACGCAGTAGAGCTCCTGGTCGCGCGGCAGCGGCTCGGCGAGCACGTCGTGCCAGCGTCCGAAACGGATGAGGGCGTGGTAGCGCATGCTAAGGAAACCCTCGAGCCAATCGGCCAGCGGCGGGCTCTCGACCCTGAGAAGATCCTCAGGAACCGCCTCGGTAAGCTTGGCTGCGGCGTCGAGAGCCGGCTGCAGCTGCCCGAGGAACATCGCGGAATACATCTTGAAGTGGATGTTGTGGCAGCGGTAGAGGGTGTAGAAGTGCGCGCCCTCCGCTCGGGCGAAGTACACGTCGTCGGCGCGCATGGCGTGCTCGTTGGCGACCAGCGACTGGTAGTAATGGCCGCACAGCACGTCGATATGGGAGGACATGTGGCGCAGGTGCCCGGCGTCGGGCACCAGGTCGCGAAGCGCGTCGGCCGCTCGCAGGGCCTTCTCGGGTCGCGGCGACATCTCCATCGTGTGGAGATAGATGTGCAGCAGGCCTGGGTGGGGCTCGAGCCCAAGACGCTCGCGCTCGGCGATGCCTTCTTCCAACACACGCATCGCCTCGAGAGTGTCAGCTCCCTCCTGGGGCCGCCCGCTCGGCAGGTCCCACAACTGCCACGGCGTGCGGTTGATCAGTGCTTCGGCGAACAGCGAGCAGACGTCAGAGTCGTGCGGGAAGCGGCCGTGGACCTCCCGCATGGCGGCGGCGTAGGCGTCGTTCCAGGCTTGGAAGGGCTCAGCAGCGCCGAAGGAGCGCTGTTGATAGCGCGCCTCAAGGGCCGCGATCAGCGCCCGTTCCTCGTCACTGGCGTCAGCCGACGCGGCCTTCGCGCGCTCGAGCGCGTCGAACGCCTCGGCCAGCGCCGTGCTGCGTTCGTCTTCCAGGAACGCCTCCCACGGCTTGTTGTAGTTGCAGCCGGCCGCGTAGGCCAGCCCCCAGTGCGCCATCGCGCAGGCGGGGTCGAGCGTCGCGGCGCGTCGGAAGCAGGCGATCGCCTCGTCGTGGTTGAAGCCGTAGCACCAGACGAAGCCGCGGTCGAACCAGGCCTGAGCCTCGGCCGACGAGGTGGTGACCACCCGCCGGTACGTCCCGAGATCGTAGTAGCTAGATCGCCCGGTTGCGGCGAGCCGGTGCCCGCTGACCTCCGGCTGGGGCTTAGTGTCACCCCGTGTTACGGGCCCTTCGGCGCGTTGGTCGACGCCACCCACGGACCTCTCGACGCCGTCTGTGAAGTCACTTTGCATGGCAGACCCCTCTTCACGAACCTGACGTGCATAGAATCGCGGTCGCGCCAAGCATAGACGTTGGCGCTTGGAAGCGTGGCGGGCGTTCTTGTCGCTAGCGGCTAGTCGTGCGCGCCGCCACTTCGCGCCTGACCACGGGCGCCACCGTGGTGCCGAAGAGCTCGATCGACTCGAGCATCTTCGCGTGCGGGGCGGTGCCGACGCTGAACTGCAGCAGGTAGCGTTGGTTGCCGAAGAGTTCGTGCTGGAACAGGATCTTCTCGATCACCTCGTCCGGCTCCCCGACCACGAGGTGACCGCGCGGCTGCCTCCCAGCCTCGAACTGCTCGCGGGTGATGCCCGACCAACCGCGCTCGCGCCCGATCCTGGTCATGGCCATGGCGTAAGGCCCGAAGAAGGTGTCGGCGGCGACGCGCGAGTCGGCGGCGATGAAGCCGTGCGAGTTGATGGCCAGCGCCGGCGCCGCGTGGTCGGCCGCCTGAGCGGCGCGCACGTGGATGTCCGCGAACGGCGCGAAGCGCTCGGGCATGCCGCCGATTATCGCGAGCACCATGGGAAGTCCGAGATGCCCCGCCCGCGCCGCTGACTCCGGCGTGCCGCCCACCGCGATCCAGATCGGCAGTGGGCGCTGCAGCGGCTCGGGGTACACCTGCTGTTTACGCAGCGGCGTCCTGTGCCTCCCCGCCCAGCTGACCGGTCCGCCCTTGGCCAACGCGATGAGCAGCTCGAGCTTCTCCGCGAACAGCGAGTCGTAATCCTTGACGTCGTGGCCGAACAGAGGGAACGACTCGATGAACGAGCCCCTCCCGGCCATGATCTCCGCCCGGCCGGAGGAGAGCAGGTCGAGGGTGGCGAACTGCTCCATGACGCGCACCGGGTCGTCGGAGCTGAGGACCGTGACGGCGCTGCTAAGCCTTATGCGTGAGGTTCGCCCTGCGGCCGCCGCGAGCACCACAGCGGGAGCCGAGACGAGGAAGTCGTCACGGTGGTGCTCGCCGACGCCGAACACGTCGAGCCCCACTTGGTCGGCCAGTTCGACCTCCTCGAGCAGGTTCTTGAAGCGTTGCTCGGGGCTGATGGCGACGCCCGAGGCCGGATCGGGCGTCAGCTCGACGAAGGTGGTGAGGCCAAGCTCGAACGGCCGGGCAGTAGCCGGGTCCGCAGGTGCCACTGTCGGCTCTGCGGCCTGCGCTGCGGCCGCCGCAGTCGAATCGTCGCTGGTTGACATCGTGAAAAGCCTAACCGCGGTCAGCGGGCGGGCCAAGCGCCGGCGCTACCGGTCCAAGGTGAGGCGGCAGCGTCGACGCCGATGCCGAAGAGGGCGAGCAGAGCCAAGAGCAGTACAAGCATGGTGATGAAGTGCCGTTCGCTGCGCACGCCGCAGGGCAACCGCCCCAAGACGGAGCCGGTTGGTAGCACCAGCAGCCTATACCGGTGCCGGGTCTGACCAACCCGCCGCTAGGTCGGCCACGAGCAGCTCGGCGCGCTCTACCACCACCGCGGTCAGGAGTGAAGCTGCAGGGTAACGAACATCAGGCTTAGAATGTCGTCACCGAAAAACGGTTACGGCTGCAGGCGGGCCGCGGGGATAGACCCAACCGGCATCACCCGAGCGAACCACACCCAGCCAAGGATGGAGTAAGTGACGATGATTGAAGCGCAGGCAGAGGTTCTTCTCAACTACGTCGGGGGACAGTGGGTCCGTTCGCAATCGGGCTCCCAGGGCGAAGTGCGCAACCCCGCGACCGCCCAGGCCATCGCCTTGGTGCCGCTCAGCGCCGCCGACGAGGTAAACGCCGCCGTCGCCGCCGGCGCCGCAGCGTTCAAAGAGTGGCGCAACACGCCGGTCGTTGATCGCATCAAGCCGCTCTTCAAACTGCGCGACCTGCTCATCAAGCACCAGGACGAGCTGGGCCGCACGATCACCGACGAGGCAGGCAAGACCCATGGTGAAGCCGTGGCGGAGATGGCGCGCGGCATCGAGAACGTCGAGGTCGCCTGCGGCGCGCCGATAATGATGCAGGGCGTCAACAACGAAGACATCGCCCGCGGCATCGACGAGCACATGATCAGGCAGCCGCTCGGCGTCGTCGCGGCCATCACGCCGTTCAACTTCCCCGGCATGATCCCGCTGTGGTACCTGCCGTACGCCGTCGCCTCCGGCAACTGCTTCCTGCTCAAGCCGAGCGAGAAGGTGCCGATGACGACCCAGCTGCTCTACCGCCTGCTGGAAGAGGCCGGCTTCCCGCCCGGCGTCGAGCCGACGAACGAGACCGCCTTGACGTCGGGATGATCGAGGATCGCGTCGACCGTCTCCTTGCCGCCGTTGACGAGCCCGACGACGCCGGTCGCAAAGTACATCTACGCCCGCGCGGCCGAGAACGGCAAGCGCGCCCAGTGCCAGGGCGGCGCCAAGAACCCCGCGATCGTCCTACCCGACGCCGACATGGAGATGTCGACGCGCATCCTCGCCGACTCGGCGTTCGGTTGCGCCGGCCAGCGCTGCCTCGCGACCTCCGTCGCGATCACCGTCGGCGGCGCCCGAGACGAGTTCACCCAAGCCATAAGCGACGCCGCCGCCAGCCGCCGTGTCGGCTACGGCATGATCGAGGGCGTGGAGATGGGCCCGGTCATAAGCGCCGAATCCAGGCAGCGCATAAGCAGCCTAGTAGACAAGGGCGTTAGTGAAGGCGCGCGCGTGCTCGTCGACGGCCGCGAGAAAGAGGTTGACGGTTTCCGCGACGGCTACTTCGTGCACCCGACCGTGCTCGACAGCGTCGCCCCCGGCAGCACGCTTAGCAAGACCGAAGTCTTCGGGCCGGTCCTCTCGCTAATGCACGCCAACGACCTCGACGAGGCCATCACCATCGTCAACGACCGCGCCTTCGGCAACCAGGCCTCGATCTTCACCTCCTCGGGCGGCGCGGCCAGGCAGTTCCGGCACGAGGCGATAGCGGGCAACATCGGCGTCAACCTCGGCGTGGCCGCTCCGATGGCCTTCTTCCCGTTCAGCGGCTGGAGCGAGAGCTTCTTCGGCGATCTGCACGCACAGGCCCATCACGGCTTCGAGTTCTACACCCAGACCAAGGTCGTCATCGAGCGCTGGCCGAATACCTGGAGTCGGACCTTCTAGATGCGGCAGGGCCTCTCGCTCGAGCAGCTGCAGGACTCGTTCGTCGAAACCTACCCGGCGTACTCGCCTAACGAAGCGAGCGTCGAAGCCAACCGTTGCCTCTACTGCTTCGACGCGCCCTGCATCAAGGCCTGCCCTACCGACATCGACGTGCCCAGTTTCATTCGCAAGATCGCGACGGGCAACGTCCTCGGTGCGGCGACCACGATCCTCGAGTCAAACCTCATCGGTCACACCTGCGGGCGCGTCTGCCCGGTTGACGAGCTCTGCGTCGGCGCCTGCGTCCTCGGCGCCGAGCACCGCCCCATCGCCATCGGCCGGCTGCAGCGCTACGCGACCGACCACCTGTTCGAGCGGGGCGCGATGCCGTTCGAACCGGCGGCGCCTACCGGCAAGCGTGTCGCCGTCATCGGCGCCGGCCCCGCCGGCCTCAGCTGCGCAGGCGAACTCGCCAAGCTCGGCGTGAGCGTCGACGTCTTCGAACGCAACGAACTGCCTGGTGGCCTCTCCACCTACGGCATCGTGGTCATGCGCGAGCCCGTGAAGGTGTCTCTCGAAGAGGTCGAGTTCGTCAAGCGCCTCGGCGTGAGCATAAGTACCAACGTCAAGGTCGGACGCGACGTTCCGCCCGAGCGGCTATTGGCCGATTACGATGCGGTGGTGATCGCGGCGGGCACCGGGCCTGTGCCGCGCCTTGGCGTGCCTGGCGAGGAGCTAGGGGGCGTGATCGAGGCGCTCGGCTTCATCGCCGCCACCAAAATGGCCGAGAAGGACGGGTTGGCGAACCTGTACGACGTCGAGGTCGGCGGTGAGGTAGTAGTTATTGGCGCGGGCAACACCGCCATCGACGCCGCCACCATCGCCAGGCGCCTGGGCGCCGAACGCGTGACCATGCTCTACCGCCGCGGGCGCGAAGAGATGCCAGCCTACGACTTCGAGGTCCGCTTCGTGCAGAACGAGGGCGTCGACATCAGGCTGATGACCCTGCCCCTGGAGATCGTCGGCGAGAACGGTCGGGTGACCGGCATCCGCTGCGTGCGCACCGGGCTCGGCGAGCCCGACGCCAGCGGCCGGCGCCGACCCGAGCCGGTGCCAGGAAGCGAGTTCGTGCTGCCGGCTGACCAGGTGATAAAGGCCATCGGGCAGGAGAAGCTCACGCCGCTGTTCGAGGCGCTCGGCGTCCAGACCGAGCACGGCTACGTCAAGACCGACCCCGAACTGCGCAGCTCGAACCCGAAGGTGTTCGCCGCCGGCGACTGCGCACGGCTACACGGCCACGCACTCACCGTGACCGCGGCCCAAGACGGCAAGATTGCCGCCGCCGCTATCGCCAGGCAGCTGGGTCTCGCGCCCAACGCGCCAGGGCGCGGCGAGCCGACCGGCAGGCCGGTCCTCACCACCCCGGCGACGGCAACGGTCGGTAAGGCCGGCTCGTCCGCCGGCCACACGACGGCCGGCGCGACCACCGCAGCCAGCGCGACCACCGCGGCCGGCACGAGCCCCTCGACGGGAGCCGCGCGTGGCTGACCTCAGCATCGACTTCGCGGGCGTACGTAGCCCCAACCCGTTCTGGCTGGCCTCGGCGCCCCCGACGAACTCCGCCTATCAGATCAACAAGGCGTTCGAGTACGGCTGGGGGGGCGCGGTCTGGAAGACCATCGGCGACCCCGTGCTGAACGTCTCGAACCGCTACGGCGCCTTCGAATACGGCGGCAACCGCCTGGTCGCGATCAACAACGTCGAGCTCATCTCCGATAGGCCGATTCAGGTCAACCTGCGCGAGATCCGCGAGGTCAAGAGGCTCTGGCCCGACCGCGCGGTGGTGGTCTCGGCGATGGTGTCGTCGAACCCCGAGGCCTGGAAAACGGTCGTCCAGCAGATCGAGGACACCGGCGCCGACGCCATCGAGCTCAACTACGGCTGCCCGCACGGGATGTCCGAGCGCGGCATGGGCGCCGCCGTCGGCCAGGTGCCCGAGTACTGCTCGATGATCACCGGCTGGGTGACCGAGGCGGCCTCGATTCCGGTGATCGTCAAGCTCACGCCGAACGTCACCGACATCGTCCCGCCCGCGCACGCCGCCCTCGCCGGCAGGGCCGACGGCATCTCACTGATCAACACCATCAACTCGATAGTCGGCGTCGACCTCGACTCGTTCGAGCTGCGGCCGAACATCGGTGGCAAGGGCGGGCATGGCGGCTACGCCGGGCCGGCCGTCAAGCCGATCGCCCTTCACATGCTCTCGCAGGTCGCCTCCGACGCTCAGGTGCGCCAAGCCGGTGTGCCGATTTCGGGCATGGGCGGCATCCAGACCTGGCGCGATGCTGCGGAGTTCCTGCTGCTCGGCGCGACCAGCTTGCAGGTGTGCACCGCGGTCATGCATTACGGCTTCCGCCTCATCGAGGAGCTCACCGACGGCCTCTCGAACTGGCTCGACGAGAAGGGCGCGAAGTCGATAAACGAGGTGATCGGCGCCTCGGTGCCGCGCATCTCCGACTTCGGCGACTTAGACCTGTCGTTCAAGTCGGTGGCGCGCATCGACGAGGACAAGTGCATCCAGTGCAACCTCTGCTACGTCGCCTGCGACGAGGGTGCCCACCAGTGCATCGACCTCATCGTCGACGGCGCGGTAATCGACCCAGCCAGCATCTCCGCGGAGCGAGCGAGCAACAACGCCGGTCTCGGCCCCGACGGTCCCAAGCCGCAACCGCAGGTGCGCGAGGACGACTGCGTGGGCTGCGACCTGTGCAGCCTGGTGTGCCCGGTCGAGGACTGCATAACGATGGTCACCGTCCCGCCGGTGCGTCCATCGGTGACTTGGAACGAGCTGGTGCGCACGCGCCCTGAGGTCACCACCGACTGGGACGCGATGAACAAGTATCGCCGCGAGACCGGCATCGACATCCACTGAAGCGAAGCGAGCGCCGGCCTAACCGCACAAGGGTCGGCGCGACCCTATCTGACGAGGAGCGATAGATGGGCCTGTTGATAACTAACGGAGAGATCGTCACCGCGGGCGGCCGCGCTCACGCCGACATCTACTGCGAGGGCGAGACGATAACCGGCATCGGCCACGACCTGGCGGCGCGGGTGCTCGCCGAGCGGCCCGATACCGAGGTGATCGACGCCGCAGGTAAATACGTCTTCCCCGGGTTCATCGACCCGCACGTGCACATCCACCTGCCGTTCATGGGAACCGTCACCAAGGACACTCACGCCACCGGCTCGCAGGCCGCGCTCGTCGGCGGGACCACCACCTTCATCGAGATGCTGGCGCCCAACCGCACCGAGGACCTGCGTGCTGGCTACGCCCACTGGCGCGGCCTGGCGGAGGGCAACTCAGCTTCGGACTACACCTTCCACATCGGCGTGACGAAGTTCGACGACAAGACCGAGGCCGTGCTGCGCGAGCTGGTCGCCGACGGCATGACCTCGTTCAAGGTGTTCCTCGCCTACGCCGGCTTCTTCGGGGTGACCGACGAGGAGCTATACGCCACGCTCAAGCTCGCCAAGGAGCTTGGCGTGATAGTCACCGCGCACTGCGAGAACTCGGGCGTGATCGCCGCGATGCAGCAGACGCTGCTCGCCGAAGGCAAGATCGGCCCTGAGTGGCACGAGCCGAGCCGACCGGTCGCGGTCGAGGCCGCCGGCACCGCGAAGTTCGCGACTTTCCTCGAGGTCACGGGCGCCAAGGGCTACGTCGTCCACCTGTCCAACGAACGCGCCTTGCGCGCCGCCGTCGATGCCAAGTTGCGCGGTGTTGATGTCAGCATCGAAGCGGTGATCCCGCACCTCATGCTCGACCGTAGCTACGCCGAGCGCGAGGGCTTCGAGGGCGCGAAGTATGTGATGTCGCCACCACTGCGGGAGAAGAGCGATCAAAAGGCGCTGTGGAACGGCCTGGCGCGCGGCCTCATCGACACCGTCGGCACCGACCACGCGCCCTTCGACGTCGAGCAGAAGGCCATGGGCAAGGACGCTTTCACGGGGATCCCCAACGGCATGCCGGCTATCGAGGACCGCGTGAACCTGCTCTACACCTACGGGGTGAGCCGCGGCGAGCTCAGCCTCGAGCGCTTCGTCGAGGTGGCCTCTACCAAGACCGCGCAGCTCTTCGGGCTCTATCCGCAGAAAGGCACCATCGCCGTTGGCGCCGACGCCGACCTGGTGGTCTACGACCCTGACTACCGCGGCGTGATAAGCGCCCAGACGCACAAGATGAACGTCGACTACAGCGCGTTCGAGGGCGTCGAGATAGACGGCCGGCCGGCCGTGGTGACGGTGCGCGGGCAGGTAGCGGCACGCGACGGAGAGTTCGTTGGCGAGCCTGGCCGTGGCAGGTTGCTGAGGCGCAAAGCCCACGAAGCGCGTTGAGCGAAGGTCGAAGGTCAGGAAGGGTGGCCGACGTGGCTGAAAGCGTCATCGCGGTACGCGGAGTTAGCAAGGTATTCCAGGTCGGCAAGGGCGAGGCCGTGGCCCTGAAAGATGCCGACCTGGAGGTCGACGATGGCGACTTCGTGAGCCTCATCGGCCCCTCGGGCTGCGGCAAGACCACCCTGATGCGCCTCATCGCCGACCTCACCGATCCGACGGCAGGCAGCATCGAGGTCGCGGGCAAGACGCCGCGCCAGGCCCGGCTCGACCGCGAGTACGGCTACGTGTTCCAGGCTCCGGTGCTATACGAATGGCGCACGGTGCTGGCCAACGTCACGCTGCCGCTGGAGATCATGGGCTTCGACCGGGCCGAGCGCCGGCGGCGGGCTGAGCGGCTGCTGGCCATGGTCGGGCTCGAGAAGTTCCACCGCTCGTATCCATGGCAGCTGTCGGGTGGCATGCAGCAACGGGTGTCCATCGCCAGGGCGCTCGCCTTCGACCCGAAGCTGCTGCTCATGGACGAGCCGTTCGGGGCGCTCGACGAGATCACCCGCGAGGCGATGAACCTGGAGCTGCTGCGCCTGTGGCAGGAGACGCGCAAGACCGTGGTATTCGTCACCCACTCGATCGCCGAGGCGGTGTTCCTGTCCTCGCGGGTCGTAGTCATGACGGCGCGTCCCGGGCGTATCCATGAGGTGATCCACGTCGACCTGCCCTACCCGCGGAACGTCGAGACGCGCGAGGGGAAGCGCTTCTTCGAGCTGACCACGCAGGTGCGCGAGGCGCTGAGGGGGGTTGAGCACGGCCCCAAGGCCGAGTCGCCCCGGCCCGGCGAGCCCGAAGGCAAGCCCATCGGCTACTGACGTGACCGCCGTTCGCCGCACGCTTCGCAACGCCCTGCCCGTGGTCGTGGTGCTCACGGTGCTGCTCGCCGCGATGTACCCCGTCGCGCTGCTCTTCGGCTTGCCTCTTGCCCGCCAACGCATGGAGAACCTCAACAACTGGGTGAGGGCTACGGTGAACGCAAGGCCGGTTGCCGACCTCGGCGACACCGGTCCCCTGGAGTTCGGTAGCGGGGACCCCGGTGGGGCGGTGGACGCTAGTGCGGAGGTCCTAGCAACTGACAACGTCGTGCTCGTGCGCGGCGAGACGCCGCTCGACGTCGAGTTCGCGCTCGAGGGAGCCTCGGTGACTTTGAGCGAGCCGCTTGAGGAACCACTCGTCACCTGGGGTGAGGAGCTGTTGCCGGCCGGGTCGGCCGCGCCCGCGGCCGCAACGAGCGGCGGCGCGCCAGCGGGCCTAGTCTTCAGCCTTCCCGATCCGGGTGCGTTGCCGCCCGCTATCTACCGCGGCGACTCGCTGTTGCAGCGCGGTTCGGTGGACGCGGTCGAGCGCGCCGACGGCGTGCGCGTGCGCTTCACGGTGCCGGGTGCCAGCCGGCTGGTGGACGCCGCGCCTGAGGACGAGGCCGGCTCGAGCCGGCCGCCGGCCGTGACTCTGGTCGGCGACGCCGTGCTGCTCGAGGGAACGGGATTCGAGATCGACGGCAACGAGCTTGTCTTCGCTAGCGCCCCGACCTTCAACACGCCCATCCGACTGATCACGGGCGATTACCAGTACGCCGACGTCGCCAGCGGCACGGTCGTGTTGGCGACGCCGAGTGAGGAGCCGCCTCGCGCTGCCGTCGAGGTCGTCGCCCTGGCCGAAGCGCTGGTGGGTGACGTCGACGGCTCGAACCGCCGCTTCACGCTCCAGCACACGCCGCTCGTCGAGTCCGACTCGGCCAGGCGCATCTTCCTAGACGAGAGCGAGCTCTCCGGCGAGGCCGAGCGGCCCGAAGAGCGCGTCGACGGCATACGCGACACCTTCACGTTCGCCGGCGGGCAAGGCATCGTCACCGTCGACGGCGTCGAGCAGGTCGAAGGCGTCGACTTCGCACGCGACGGCAACCAGGTAAGGTTCACGACTGCGCCGGTAAGGAACGCCGCGCTAAGGCAGTACCGCGACTACCTGGTGAGCGATCCGGCCAGCGGCACGGTGACGTTGGCCGTCGCCGCCAGCGCTGGCGAGCGGCTTTGGGCGGCGTCTTACAGCTACTACGACCGCCCGAACTGCGGCGAAACCACCCTCGCGTGCTTCTTCAGCATGCCGCAACACCCCGTGCCGTTCCCCAACTGGATAGCCGAGCGGCTGGTGCCCTTCTTCACCACCTACCCCCTAAGCGACAGCCGTAACGTCGTGCGCGCGGTCCTCTACACGGCCGCCGGCACGCT
>DASROV010000431.1:0-12893 GCA_035646755.1 Trueperaceae bacterium
CAGTCCGAGCGACGAGGTGGCCGTCTCGGTAGGTCAGGAGCTAGCGCTGCTGCGCGCCCTTACCGGCACCGCTGAAGCCAATGGGGCGGACTCGGTGCGCTTCCTCAGGCACGGCCGGCCCACACCGACCTTGCTCGGCCACGTAGCGGTGCCGACTTCGTTGTGATAGTGCCATGCCCGCCGCCGGCGCGATTACGGTGCGGCGCTTCGGCCCTGGGGAAGTGGCGGGAGTTGAGTGCGCTCAGGGGTACATGCGCGTAAGCATCCGCGGGAACGGGATGACCTCGCGCAGGTGATGAGCGCCCGTTAGCCAGGCCAGGAACCGCTCAAGCCCCATGCCGAAGCCCGAGTGCGGCACGCTGCCGTGGCGCCGGAGGTCGAGGTACCACGCGAACGCCTCGCGCGGAAGGTCGTACTCGGCGATGCGTTGCTCGAGCAGCTCGACGTCGTGGATGCGCTGCGAGCCGCCGATCAACTCGCCGTAGCCCTCCGGCAGGATCAGGTCGGCGGCGAGCACTCGGCTCGGGTCGCCGGGCACCGGCTCCATGTAGAAGGCCTTGGCCTTGGCCGGCCAACGCTCGATGAACACCGGCTTCTCGCTGCGCTCACCGAGCATGGTCTCGTGGGGCGCGCCGAAGTCCTCGCCCCACTCGAGCTGCTCGCCGCGCGACGCGAGGTAGGTGAGCGCGTCGTCGTAACTAAGCCGCTCGTAGCCGCCCTCGGCCGCTGGCCGCAGCCTCTCGACGTCGCGCCCCAGCATCTCGAGCTCGGTGGCGCGCTTCTCGACGACGCGGCCGACAAGGTAGCTGACGAACTCCTCCTGCAGCGCCAGGTTGCCTTCGTGATCGAGGAAGGCGACCTCGGGCTCGACCATCCAGAACTCGAGCAGGTGACGCCTCGTCTTGCTCTTCTCGGCCCGGAAGGTGGGCCCGAAGGTGTAGACCTTGCCGAAAGCGAGCGCGCCGGCCTCGGCGTACAGCTGCCCTGACTGTGAGAGGTAGGCGCTGTCCTCCTCGAACAACTCGATCTCGAACAGGTTGGTAGTGCCCTCCACGGCCGTCGGCATGAAGAAGGGCGCGTCGAAGCGCACGAAGCCGCGCTCGGCGAAGAAGTCGTGGATGGCGCGCTCTACCTCGTCGCGCACGCGCAGGATGGCCCACGGCCCCTTGTGGCGGAGATGCAGGTGGCGGTGCTCGAAAAGGAAGTCGACGCCGTGCTCCTTAGGCGTTATCGGGTACTCGTTGCCCTTGCCGATCAGGTCGACCCGTGACACCCCGAGCTCGACTCCGCTGGGCGCGCGCGAGTCGGCCCTCACCTCGCCGGTTACCTCGACACTCGACTCTTGGGTGAGCTGCTTGGCCGCTTCGAACTGCTCGGGAGCGACATCGCTCTTGACCATCACACCCTGAACGAAGCCGCTGCCGTCGCGAAGTTGCAGGAAGACGATCTTGCCGCTCGAGCGGAGGTTGGTAAGCCAGCCGGCGACCTTCACGGTTTCGCCGACGTGCTCGGGTAGAGCTTCGATGGGGGTAGGTCGCATGGCGACGAGTGTACTATCGGCGCGCCGAAAGGCGGCAGCTTAGGCTCGAAAGGCAAGCGCGAGGGCTAGCTCGGCCCGCTCTCGGGCAGGGCGGCGCGCAGCTTCATGGCCTGCTCGATGGCGGTGACGACCCCGCAAGCCTCGACGCCTGGCAGCACCTTGTCGAAGCGCGCCAGCACCGTCGCCGAGCTGTCGGCCATCACCCTCGGGTGACCGACCACCTCGAGCATGGGAATGTCGTTGTCACTGTCGCCAACGGCCATTACGTGGGCTAGCGGCAAGCGCAGGTGGTCGGCGAGGTACGAGACCGCGCTGGCCTTCGAGGTCTCGCCGCGGGTGATGTTGACGAAGGCTATGCCGGGCAAACCCGGGCTGGTGGCCGTCGCCACGGTGAGGCCCTCCGGTGCTTGGGCGATCACCGCCTCCTCGACGCCCTGCCTCATCACCCACTGCGCTCTTATCACCGGCTCCTCGCTGGCGACCTCTTCGAGGTCCCTGACGATGGCGGTGACGCCGATGAGCTTGGCGTGCTTCTCGCTGAGATCGGTCTTGCGCTCGACGAAGAGGTTGCTTGGCGTGTACAGCTCGAGCACCGCGCGCACCTTGCGGGAGCTGGCGACGAGCCTGTGGACCGCCTCCTCCTTGAGCGCCGTCACCCGCAGCGTGCGGCCGTCAGGGTAGGCGATCTGCGCCCCGCTCTGGAAGATGTGGGCGTTGTCCGGCCCGAGGCGCGTGGCGATCTTCTGCGCCACCCCGAACGCGGGCCGTCCGGTACAGGCCGCGAACTTCATGCCGGCCGCGCGGGCGCGGTCGACGGCGTCCCACACGCACTGTTTGACCTGGCCGTCGGCCCCGACGATAGTGCCGTCGAGGTGGAGTACCACGAGCGGGATCACGGCCCGGCCGGTTCCCCGGCGATGGCGCGAGGCGGGACGGTTGTCGTTGAGGGCTCGCTAGCCTTGGAAACGCCGTCGACGACCTTGAGACCGAGTTCGGCCAGTTGCCCGGCGTCGAGCGGTGCGGGCGCCTGGGTCAAGGGGTCGGCGCCGCGCTGGTTCTTGGGGAAGGCGATGGTGTCGCGGATACTCGGCACGCCGGCCAGCAGCATCACCAGCCGGTCGAGCCCCCAGGCGACGCCGCCATGAGGGGGCGCACCGTACGACAGCGCGTCGAGGAAGAAGCCGAAGCGCTCGCGGGCCTCGTCCGGTGAGAAGCCGAGCGCCTCGAACATGCGCTCCTGCACCTCGAGGCGGTGGATGCGCAGGCTGCCACCGCCGACCTCGTTGCCGTTGAGGACGAGGTCGTAGGCGTAGGCCCTTACCGCGCCGGGATCGCTGTCGAGCAGCTCCACGTCCTCGTCGTGCGGGCGGGTGAACGGGTGGTGCATGTAGGTGAAGCCGCCGGCGCCGTCGGCCTCGAGCAGCGGGAAGTCGACGACCCACAAGAAGCGTAGTTCGTCGCTGTCGGCTCGAAGCCCGATGAGGTCGGCCACTTTGAGGCGCACCGCGCCCATGGCGGTCGCGGTCGCGCTCCAGGCGCCGGCGGCCAACAGCAGCAGGTCGCCTTCGGCCGGGGCCAGGCGCTGGAGGGCGGCGGCCTCGGTCTCGCCGAGGAACTTCGCGATGGGTCCGCTGAAGCCGTCGGGGCCGCGCCTCAACCAGGCCAGCCCGCCGGCGCCGTTGGCCTTGGCGTGGGCCTCGAGGTCGGTGAGGACCTTGCGGCTAAGTGCGGCGGCTGATTCGGCGGCCACGGCCAGCGCCTTGACCACACCGCCGCCGGCGACCGGCGCCGCGAAGGCGCGGAAGTCGCTGCCTGCGAACGCCGCCGTGAGGTCGCTAAGTTCGAGGCCGAAGCGCAGATCGGGTTTGTCGGAGCCGAAGCGATCGAGCGCGTCACGGTAGGAGAGTCGCTCGAAGGGGGTGGCGACGTCGACGCCAAGCGCCTCCTTGACCACGTGGCGCATCAGCTCTTCGTTGAGGCTAAGCACGTCGTCCTGAGTTACGAACGACATCTCGAGGTCGAGCTGCGTGAAGTCCGGCTGACGGTCGGCGCGTAGGTCCTCGTCGCGAAAACAGCGGGCCACCTGGAAATAGCGGTCGACCCCGGCCATCATCAGCATCTGCTTGAACAGCTGAGGGGATTGCGGTAGGGCGTAGAACGAGCCAGGCTCGTCGCGCGCCGGGACCACGAAGTCGCGGGCGCCTTCCGGCGTCGAGCGGGTGAGCAGGGGCGTCTCGATCTGCACGAAGCCGCGCTCATCGAGGAAGTCCCAGATGGCCTTGGTCACTCGGTGGCGAAGCAGCAGTGGCCGCAACGCCTGGGGACGGCGCAGGTCGAGGTAGCGGTGCTTGAGCCGCAGCTCTTCGTTGACCTCGGAGGCGTCGACGCTGCCGTCGACCTGGAAGGGCGGCGTGCGCGCGCTCGACAGGATCTCCACCGCGCTGGCCACGACCTCGACGGCGCCGGTGGGTGTGTCGCCGCGCTGGTTCTCGGGCCGCAAGCGGACTTCGCCCTCCACGGTAAGGACGAACTCGCTGCGACTGCGCTCGGCGTTCGCGAAGGCTTCGCCGGCGTCAGGCTCGACCACCACCTGCGTGATGCCGGTGCGGTCGCGCAGGTCGATGAACACCAACCCCCCGAGGTCACGGCGGCGGTTGACCCAGCCCTGCAGCACGACGTGCTCGCCTTCATCGGCGGCCCTGAGGTCACCGCAGTAGTGGCTACGAATCATGGCGACGAGCTTATCAAAGGGGCCCACGGTCGCCGGGCCTGGCGGTACCGTTGTCGGCGCCGCCGACACCCGCGGTCGCGCCGCCGTTCGCGCCCTCGGGGCTCGACAGGATCGCCACGAGTTCGCTCTCGCTAACGCTGCGCTGGGTGCCGCTGGCGAGGTCCTTCACCTGCCACACGCCATCATCGCGCTCACTCTTACCGCGCAGGACGGCGAACGCGGCCCCGGCCTTGTCGGCCTCACGCAGGCCCTTCCCTGGCGCACGCTTCTGGTAGGCGTATTGAACCCGTCCGTGCGCTCGCAGCCTCCCGGCCAACGCCGCTACTTCCGCGACGGCGTCGTCATCGACCGGCACCAGGAACAGCGCTGAGCGCCCTTCGCCCGTGGCGGGCTCAGCGGCGCCTCGTTCCTGCTTCAGCGCGTCGATAACGCGCTCCAGGCCGAACGCCCAGCCGATGGCGGGGAGGTCGGGGCCGCCGATCTCGGCGATGAGTCCGTCGTAGCGACCACCGCCGCCCAGCGCGGACTGCGCGCCGATGCCGGCGTAGTGCGCCTCGAAGGCGGTGCGACGATAGTAGTCGAGGCCCCTTACGATGCCGCGGTCGAGCTCGAAGGGCACGCCCCAGTCTTCGAGGAAGCGGCACACGGTGTCGAAGTGATCGCGGGCGCTGGCGCCGAGCCTGTCGAGCGGACGGTCGAGACCCGCGATAAGCGCCTGGTCGCCTTCGTCCTTGCTGTCGAGAACGCGCATGGGGTTGAGGCGCAGACGCTCGCGGCTGACCTCGCTCAACTCGTTTGCGACCGGTGTCAAGCGCTCACGCAGGTAGACGTTGTAGTTCGCCCGGTCCTGGAGGTCGCCGACCGAGCCGAGCTTCATGACGTGGCCCTTCAGCCCACAGGCCGAGAGCGTCTGATACATGAGCTGCACGGTCTCGGCGTCGGCCAATGGTGAGTCGATGCCGACCATCTCGTAGTCGATCTGATGGAACTGCCGGTAGCGCCCTCGTTGGACGTTCTCGGCGCGGAAGGCCGGGCCCCAGCTCCACAGCTTCACCGGCGTCGGGCGGGTGTGCATGCCGTGCTCGATGAACGCGCGCATGACGCCGGCCGTGAACTCGGGCCGGAGCGCCAACAGGCGTCCACCGCGGTCCTCGAAGGTGTACATCTCCTTCTGGACGACGAGGTCGGACGACTCACCGACGCTGCGCTCGAACAGCTCGGCGTGCTCGAAGATAGGCGTGGTCAACTCACCGGCCCCGGCGTTGCCAAGCACCGCGGCGGCGGCGGCGACCACCTCATGCCAGAGGCGCTGCTCGTCAGGAAGGATGTCGCTTGTGCCTTTTACTGACTGGATCTTGGCGGCCTTCTTCGGCTCGGTCTGTTTAGGTCTGCTGTGCTCGGCGTCGGCGTTCGCCGGGGGGCGTTGCTCCATAGGGGCAGAGTGTAGCGCCATATGCGCCAAGGACGGTCACACAGAGGCGTTCACGCAAAAGAAGGGGACCGACTGGCGATCCCCTTCTCGACTTGCTTTGTTGCTGCCTTTACTGGGCGTCAGGGCAGGTTGGCCGGCAGCCCGTTGCTGCGCTGGCCGCCCACTACGACGAACACGAAGCCGGAGCCGGCGCGTTCGGGTGAGGTGACCTCGATGCGGGTGGGGGTCCAAGAGTTGACTTCGGCCTGGACGCCGTTATCACCGTTCATGTCGGCGCCGACCAGGACGTAAGAGTCGTCGGCGGCTCCGCCGAAGCCATCACCGAAGTAGCGCCCCTGAAGCACGACGGGACCTCCGGCGTTCTGTGGCACCGTGACGGAGATGAGGGTCGGCACGATGTCTTGTCTTACCGCCGAGGTTGGCGCGCAGGCACTCAACACGAGGGCCGCTAAGCCGAGGGTTATCAAGGCGAGACGCTTCACAATGTCCTCCTAGCGCAGAGCGTATGAGCCGCTCGTGAGGGCCGTCAATGGATTGTTTCATAGCGCCGCAAAAGCGCCAAGGCCGGGGGGAGACCCAAACGCTGAAGTACCATACCGCTCGGACCATGATCAGCCCAGTAACGCAGGACAACGAGAGTATCGCCGACGAGGTCGACTCGCTAGTCGCAGAGAGGCGTCTAGGCGAGGTTCGCCGTCGCCTCGAGGGGCTGCCTGCGCCCGATGTCGCCGAGGTGTTCAGGCACATGACGCGGGAGGTAGAGGCTGTGGCGTTCCGGCTCCTGCCACGGGCGTTGGCGCGCTCCTCCTTCGAGTACCTCGACCTCGACGACCAGGAGCACCTGCTCAAAGCGCTCGGTGAGCGCGAGGTCGCCGCCATCCTCAACGACATGTCGCCCGACGATCGCACCGCCCTGCTCGAGGAGCTTCCTGGCTCGGTCACCAAGCGCCTCATCAACCTCCTCGACGACGACGAGCGGCAGGTCGCCACGCAGTTGCTAGGCTATCCGGACGAGACCATCGGCCGCCTGATGACGCCCGATTACGTCGCCGTGAAGCCGCACTGGACGGTGGCGCAGGCGCTCGAGCACGTGCGCATCTACGGCATCGATTCCGAGACTTTGAACGTCGTCTACGTCGTCGGCGAGGGCGGCGTGTTGGTCGACGACCTGCGCATGCGCGAGCTGCTGCTGGTTGATCCCGAGACGCGCATCGCGGAGTTGATGGACGAGCGCTTCGTATCGCTAACGGCCGCCGACGACCAGGAGCTGGCAGTAGTCGAGTTCGCCAAGCACGACCGCTCGGCGTTGCCCGTTACTGACACCGACGGCGTTCTGGTCGGCATCGTGACCGTCGACGACGTCTTCGACGTCGCTCAGGAAGAGGCGACGGAGGACATCCAGATGCTCGGTGGCGTCGCCGCGCTGGAGGAGCCGTACCTCAAGATCTCGCTGGCCGGCGTCATCCGCAAGCGCGCGTTCTGGCTGGTAGTGCTGTTCATCGGCCAGCTATTGACGGCAACGGCCATGGGGTTCTTCGAGTCGGAGATCGCCAGCGCGGTCGTGCTCGCACTGTTCCTGCCGCTGATCATCTCCTCAGGAGGGAACTCGGGCTCCCAGGCGGCGGCGCTCGTGACCCGCGCGATGGCGCTCGGTGAGGTAACCGTGCGCGACTGGTGGATAGTCGCCAAGCGGGAGCTGGCCGCGGGGCTGGTGCTCGGCTTGCTGCTCGGCGGACTCGGCTTCGCCCGCGTGGCGGTCTGGGGGTTGGTGTTCGGCGCCTACGGCGACAACTGGCTGCTCATCGGCGTCACCGTCGCGCTGGCGTTGATCGGCGTGGTGTTGTGGGGCTCGATGACCGGCTCGCTGTTGCCGATAGTGCTCAAGGGCTTCGGCGCGGACCCGGCGGCTTCGTCGACCCCATTCGTGGCGACGATAGTCGACGTCGTCGGCATCTTGATCTTCTTCGGCCTCGCCAAGGCGGTCTTGACGGGGACGTTGCTGTAGCGGGTCCGTCCTCCTGGATTGACGCCAACCACGCGGCGGTTAGCCGCCTCTGGCGACGGTGAAACCCTATCACCCTACTTACGAATCGAAAGCACGCATCACCTACACGCTCGTTTGCGAGGTTCATCCAACAACCACCTTGTGAATCGTCGGCAGCGGTTGCTCGCCGCTTTCGTAACGCCTTCCATGCCGACTAGAACGGAGCTGGTGACGACTTGACACGAAGCGCAATAGGGGCATAGCCTGCGCTTCGTTCGAGGGTCGTCGCTGCAACCTCGCTGACTGTGACCTTCGAACCGTAAGCAAATGTTGGCAAGCCTTCGAGTCGAGAAGCCGTTCATTCACGTCGCCGGGCGCCGGCGGGCGGAAGCTTCACCGGCGCGACGCGCGTGAGACCAACCTAGGAGGAAACCGATGATGAGAACAGCCATGGCGAGCACCCCCATGATGATGGCCAGCGACACGCTCGAGACCGTCGACACACCCTACGGCCGGGTGCAGATCGACCGCGCCGCGCTGCTGCTCGGCGAGCTGCTGGTAAGCGACGAGGGCGCCGAGCTCGAGGTCGTCGGCCTGGAGCCGCTACGCCTCGAACCCGCTCCGGAAGTGGAAGAGGACTGGGGCGAGTGAGGTGACGAGCGTCGCCGGCCGCGCGCTCCCTACCCTCGGGGGAAGCATCGCCATCGTCTACGACCGGGTCCGCGAGGAGGAGCGGCTGCTACTCGCGGCGTTCGAGCGGCTCGGGGTGGAGGTGGCGCGGTTGTTCGCGCCTCAGCTCCAAATCGAGTTCGGCGACCCGGTGTTCGACGCGCCCACCGTCGTGCTGGAGCGCTGCATCTCGCAGGAACGGGGCCTGGCCGCGGCGCGCCTCTTCGCGGCGGCGGGCTCGCTGGTCATCAACCGTCCCGAGGTTATCAGCGCGTGCGGCGACAAGCTCGCCACCAACGCCGCGCTCTCGCGCGCCGGCGTGCCCACGCCCCGGACGGCCGTGGCGTTCAAGGCCGATGCGGCGCTCGAGCTGTGTGAGCGCTTCGGCTACCCGGTGGTCTTCAAGCCCCTGGTGGGCAGTTGGGGCAGGCTAGTGGCCAAGGTGACCGACCGGCACGCGGCCGAGGCGCTGCTCGAGCATCAAGAGGTGCTCGGTGGACCGTCGCACAAGGTTCACTACGTGCAGGAGTACGTGAACAAGCCCGGGCGCGACATCCGCGCCTTCGTGGTGGGCGACGCGGTCATCGCCGCCATCTACCGCAGCTCCGAGCATTGGATCACCAACACCGCCCGCGGCGGCGTGGCCAGCGACTGTCCCCTCAGCGACGAGCTCGTCGAACTCAGCCTGGCGGCAGCAAGGGCGGTGGGCGGCGGCGTGCTGGCCATCGACCTGCTCGAGTCGGAGCGCGGCCTGTTGGCCGTAGAGGTCAACCACACCATGGAGTTCCGCAATTCGATAGCCACCACGGGCGTCGACATCCCGGCCGAGATCGCCCGCTTCGCCATCGCCAGCCGCGCGCTGGTGGCTTGAGTTGCCGAGCGCGCAGCCCCGCAGCGTGGCCATACTTGGTGGCTCCGGTTACGCCGGGGGCGAGTTCCTGCGCCTGGCGCTCGGGCACCCTGGTCTCAAGGTCGAGCAGGTCACCAGCCGCTCCTGGCAGGGCATGCCGGTGACGCTGGTGCATCCGAACCTCCGCGGCGTCACCGACCTGCGCTTCACCGCCCCTGACGAGCTTGACGAGTCCGACGTGCTGGTGACCGCATTGCCGCACGGGCGACTGGCGGGGGAGTTCGAGCGCGTCCGCGACCGGGCGCCGTACGTTGTCGACCTCTCGGCCGACTTCCGGTTGCGGGACCCGGCCGCCTATCGGCGGCACTACGGTCACGAGCACCCTGCCCCCGCCGAGCTTGACTCCTTCGTGTCGGCCGTTCCCGAGCTGTACCGCCAGCGCCTAGGCGGCGCGGGTCGCATTGCCGGCGCCGGCTGCATCGCGACCGCCACCATCCTGGCGCTGCTGCCGGTCGCGCGCGCCGGGCTCTACCAAGAGGGACGCGACATCATCGTCGAGGCCAAGATCGGTAGCAGCGCCGCGGGCAGCGACGCGGGCGCCTCCTCGCACCACCCCGAACGTGCCGGCGCAGTGCGGACCTACGCCGTTACCAGGCACCGGCACGTGGCCGAGGTCGAGCAGGCCCTCCCTGAACTGCCGCCCGTGCACCTTACTGGGACCGCCGTCGAGCGGGTACGCGGCGTGCTGGTGACCGCGCACGTGTTCGTGAAGGCGGGGACTACCGAAGCCGACGTCAGGCAGGCGCTGCATGACAGCTACGAGAGGGAGCCGTTCGTGCGCCTTGTCCGCGCCCGCCGCGGCATCCACCGGGTGCCCGACCCCAAGATCCTCGACGGCAGCAACTACTGCGACGTCGGCTTCGAGCTCGACGAAGGGGGCGGTCGCCTGGTGATGATGGCCGCGCTCGACAACCTGGTAAAGGGCACCGCCGGTCACGCCATGCAGGCGCTCAACCTCGCGTTGGGCTTCGACGAGCGCTGTGGGCTCGGGTTCACGGGGCTGCACCCGTGAACGCGGCCGGCAAGGAGATCGTGGTGGTAAAGCTCGGCGGCGCCGAAGGTATCGACCTCGACGCGGTGTGCGACGACGTGGCGGCGCTGCGGGCGGAGGGCGTCAAGCTGGTGCTCGTCCACGGCGGCAGCGCCGAGACCAACCGCGTCGCGACGCTTCTCGGTCACCCGCCTAGGTTCGTGACCAGCCCGAGCGGATTCGAAAGCCGCTTCACCGACAGGGCGACGCTCGAGATCTTCGAGATGGTCTATTGCGGCAAGGTCAACAAGGGACTGGTCGAGAGGCTGCAGGTCCGCGGGGTCGACGCGGTCGGGCTCTCAGGGCTCGACGGGCGCCTCCTCACGGGGCGGCGCAAGAGCAGCGTGCGCTCGCTGGAGAACGGTCGCGTGATGGTCATACACGGTGATCACACGGGCACCGTCGAGCGCGTGAACACCAGGCTGCTGACGCTGCTGTTGTCCGACGGTTACCTACCGGTGATCACGCCACCGGCCCTGAGTGACGAGGGCGTCGCCATCAACGTCGACGGTGACAGGGCCGCCGCCGTGGTGGCCAGCGCGCTTGGCGCCAGCGACCTGCTGCTGCTGTCCAACGTCCCCGGTCTGTTGCGCGCCTTCCCTGACGAGTCGACCCTAATCGCCCGGCTCGACGCCGCCGAACTCGAGGCCGGCATGTGCTACGCCAAGGGCCGCATGAAGAAGAAGCTGCTTGGTGCCGGCGAGGCGTTAGCGGGCGGGGTAAGGCGCGTGGTGCTCGGCGACGCGCGCGTGAGCCAGCCGATAAGGCGCGCGCTCGCGGGCGAGGGGACGGTGATGGCGTGACCGCCGCCGAGGTTCTCGCCCTCGAGGCGGCCCACGGCTCGACGCTGTTCGAGCCGAGCCTGGTGTTCGAGCGCGGTAGCGGCGCGCTCCTCTACGACCACCTCGGCCATGAGTACATCGACTGCGCCGCCGGCATCGGCGTCGCCAGCCTTGGGCACGGCCACCAGGGACTGACGGCCGCGATCGCCCGCCAAGCCGCCGCGCTCATGGTCTGCCCGCCAAGTTACGGCAACGGCGTGCGTGCCGAGTTCGTCTCGCGCCTCAGCGAGCTGGCCGGCGAGCCCCTCACGCGGGTGTTCCTCAGCAACTCCGGGACCGAGGCCAACGAGGCCGCCATCAAGTGGGCGCGCGTCGCCACCGGTCGCCGCAAGCTGATCGCCGCCAAGCGCGGCTTCGCCGGGCGCAGCCACGGCTCGTTGGCCCTCACCTGGAACGCGGCCTACCGGCGGCCATTCGAGCCTCTCGACGGCGACGTGAGCTTCGTGTCCTTCGACGACGTCGACGAGTTGGCCGCGGCCGTCGACGACGACACCGCCGCGGTCGTGCTCGAAGTCGTTCAGGGCGAGGCCGGCGTTCACCCCGCCAGCGGCGAGTTCCTTACTCAAGCCAGGCGACTCACCGCCCAGCACGGAGCGCTGCTGGTGCTCGACGAGGTGCAGAGCGGTGTCGGCCGCACGGGCAACTTCCTGGCCGCGCACGCCTACGACGTCAAGGCCGACATCGTCACCCTGGCCAAGGGGCTGGCGGGCGGCGTGCCGATCGGGGCCACGTTGATGAGCGACGCCGTCGCCATGGCCATGCCCAAGGGCGGTCACGGCTCCACCTTCGGCGGCAACCCCTTGGCCTGCGCCGCCGGGTTGGTGGTGCTCGACGAGCTGACGAGCGGCGGGCTCCTCGAGCATTCGCAGGTACTTGGGGAGAGGCTGCGGCGCGGCCTCGAGGCGATCGGCAGCGACCGCGTGCGGGCAGTGCGCGGCGTGGGCCTGATGATCGGCGTGGAGCTGCGAGCGCGCGCGGCGCCGGTGATCGCCGGTTTGAGGCGGCGCGGGGTGCTCACCGTGGGCGCGGGCTCGACGGTGGTGAGGTTCCTGCCCCCGCTGGTCATCACCGCCGAGCAGGTCGACGAGGTAATCGACCGTGTGGCGTTGGAACTGGCGGCGTGAGCAGAGCTTCGGGCGGCGCCGAGGCGTTGCTGCGCGATGTCGTGGCTTGCCCCAGCCTCTCCGGCTCCGAGGCGGACGTCGCCGAGCTCCTGGTGAGGGCCATGTGCGTGAGCGCGGACGAGGCCTTCGTCGACGACGTCGGCAACGCCGTCGGGCGCTGGGGCCGGGGCCCCCTTGGGGTCATGTTCGTCGGCCACCTCGACACGGTCCCTGGCCACATCGCTGTGCGCGTGCAGGACGGCGTGCTCTGGGGTCGCGGCAGCGTCGACGCCAAGGGCAGCCTGTGTGCGGCCGTGGTCGCGGCCTCGCGCTTGCCCGCGGCCGTCAAGGGGGCCGTCACGCTCACCGTGGTCGGAGCGGTCGAGGAGGAGGCCCCGAGCAGTCGTGGCGCCCGCCACCTGGCTGCCGCCTACCCGCGCCCCGACTTCCTTATCATCGGCGAGCCTAGCGGATGGGACCGCTATACCCTTGGCTACAAGGGTCGCCTCACCCTGCGCCTCAGCGCCGGCCGAGCCTCGGCCCATAGTGCGCGCGACGAGGCCAGCGCCGCGGAGCTGCTGCTGGACGCCTACGCAGCCATCAGGTCGTGGGTGCAGGCCGACAACGGCGCCGTCGTCGGCCGCGCCGTTGT
>DASROV010000432.1:0-2640 GCA_035646755.1 Trueperaceae bacterium
GGTAGATGATCGCTAGGCCGGCCAGCACCAACGGGTAGATGCTCACGTGCGCGCCGGTGAACTGCTCGAGCTGCGCCAGGAAGATGAGTATGGCGAGGGCGTTGACGAAGCCGACCATCACCGCCTTCGGCACGAAGCGCATGTAACGCGCTAGCCTCAAGGCCCCGAACAGGATCTGCAGCACGCCCGTAACGATCGTGGCGGCGAAGAGGTAGGCCAGGCCGTGCTCGGCCACGAACTGCTCACCTCGGTCAAGGGGTACGAGTACATCAAGGACACACTTCTCCAGATCGAGTTCGGGATGTTCTGAACTTACGCGCCCGGCACATCGCAACGAGACCGGCTGCCTAACCAGCGCCTTTCACAGTTTGCCGCCAGCAGGCACCGACTTATATCCTTAAGGCCCATGACCTCGGCCATCCGGGCCACCAAGCTGTACCTACCCAAACAGCCTGCCAAGAAGGTCTTTCGCACCCGACTGATCGAGCGGCTTAACGAAGGTCTCGACCGAGAACTGACGCTAGTCGCAGCCCCCGCCGGCTTCGGGAAGACCACGCTTGTAAGCGAGTGGCTTTCCCGCTGCGGCAGGCCAGTAGCCTGGCTGTCGCTCGACGAGGCCGAGAACGATTCGGCGCGCTTCCTTACTTACCTTGTCGCCGCGTTGCAAATGGTCGTGCCGGAGGCGGGTGAGGGCGCGCCAAGCCTACTCGGGGCCAGCCAGCCGCCGCCGACCGAGTCCGTCCTCACGGTCCTGTTGAACGAGATCGTCGCGAGTCAGGTTTCCCCTGTTCTGGTGCTCGACGACTACCACGTCATCGATTCCGAGCCGGTCGACCGGATCCTGAGCTTCCTGCTCGACCACCTGCCCCACCAGCTTAACCTGGTCATCGCCACGCGCGAGGACCCACGCCTGCCTCTTTCACGGCTACGCGCCAGGGGCCAACTAAGCGAACTGCGCGCCGTTGACCTTCGCTTCACGGTTACTGAGGCCGAAGAGTTCCTCACCGAGGTGATGGGCCTCGATCTCTCCGGGGACGACGCCGCTCGACTCGAAGCGCGCACCGAGGGCTGGATCGCTGGGCTTCAGTTGGCGGCGCTCTCCCTGCGGGGGCAGGAAGACGTCGGTAGGTTCATCGACTCGTTCACCGGCAGCCACCGCTACGTGCTCGACTACTTGGTGGAGGAAGTCCTTCAACGCCAACCCGAGCAGATCCGGACCTTCCTGCTGCGCACCTGCATCCTCGACCGGCTTACCGGTCCGCTGTGCGATGCGGTCACGGGCCAGGAAGACGGCAGCGCGATGCTCGCCCGGCTCGAGCGAGGCAACTTCTTCGTCGTACCGCTGGACGACCACCGCCGTTGGTACCGTTACCATCACCTCTTCGCCGACGTTCTAACTGCACATGCGCTAGCGGAGCAAGGCGAGGAGCACACGGAGCTACACCGCCGAGCGAGCCGCTGGTACGAACAGCAAGGTTTGCTGTCTGACGCCGTACGGCACGCGCTGACCGCCGAGGATTTCGAGCGGGCGGCCGGCCTGGTCGAGCTTGCTATCCCGGCCATGCGGCGGAGCCGACAAGGGGCGACGTTACTAGCGTGGCTCAAGGCGCTTCCCAACGAGATCGTCCGCTGCAGGCCCGTACTGAGCGTTACCTTCGCCGGCGTGTTGCTGAATGAAGGCCAGCTCGATGGTGTTGAGACGCACCTACAGAACGCTGAACGCTGGCTCGACACGGCGATCGAGCCGGGCGATCAGCAGGCCGCTACTGCTGAGCTGGTCGTCGTGGACGAAGAGGCGCTCCAGCATCTCCCACAATCGATCGCCATGCACCGGGCGGGTCTGGCGCAGGTGACGGGGGACGCGTCAGCCACCGCGCGACATGCCGTCCGGGCTCTCGAAATCGCACCCGAGGACGATCACGAGGGACGCGGAGCCGCCCTGGCACTGCTAGGACTCGCTGCCTGGGCCGGAGGAGACCTGGAGACGGCCCACCGCAAGTACTCCGACGGCATGGCGCGTTTGCGAAAGGCAGGGTTCGTCTCAGACGCGATAGGCGGCGGGGCCGTACTTGCCGATGTCAGGGTGGCGCAGGGTCGTCTTCGGGAGGCGATGGCCACGTATGCGGAGGCTCTGCGGTTGGCGGATGAGCGGGAAGTGGTCGACGTACAGGGGACGATCGGCCTCCTCGTCGGCATGAGCGAGCTGCACGTCGAGTGGAACGACTTGGACGCCGCCGCTCAGTGCCTGGTTAAGGCCAAGGAACTGGGCCGGCGCAGCGGGCAGGCACAGGGCCGGTACCGCTGGTTCGAGGCCATGGCGCGGGTCGTCGAGGCGCAGGGAGATAGGGAGGGTGCTCTGGGTCTCCTCGATGAGGCGGAGCGCGTGTGGGCCCGGGGCTTCGCCCCGAACGTGCGCCCGATCGCTGCGGTGAAAGTGCGGACGTGGCTGGGCCTTGGCTGGTTGGATGAAGCCCTTGCCTGGGCGCGTAAGTTGGACCTGTCCGCCGCTGATGACCCCGAATACCTGCGCGAGTTCGAGCACATCACGCTGGCCAGGGTGCTCATCGCCCGGTTCAAGCGTCAACGCGATGAGCTCTACTTGGGCGAAGCAATGGGACTGCTGGAGCGTCTGCTGCACGC
>DASROV010000433.1:0-7613 GCA_035646755.1 Trueperaceae bacterium
TTCAACGAGCCGCGCGAGGTAATAGACGCGATCGCCAACCACCACGACCTCGACCGCGCCGAGACCCTCTTCCCCATCATCGTCAACGCCGCCGACGCGATCTCGGCCGCCAGACCGGGCGCGCGCCGGGAGACGCTGGAGAGCTACATCAAGCGCCTCGAGGGTCTCGAGAGCATCGCCACCAGCTTCCCAGGCGTGGAGAACGCCTTCGCCATACAGGCCGGCCGCGAGGTGCGGATAATCGTCCAGCCCGACAAGGTCGACGACGCGTCGGCGGTCTTGCTGGCTCGTGACATCGCCAACCGCATCGAGCAGGACATGGAGTACCCGGGCCAGGTCCAGGTGACCGTAGTGAGGGAGTCGAGGGCGGTAGAGTACGCCCGATGAAGATAGGCGACGACGTAAAGCTGTTCCGCGGCACCTCGACTCCGGCGCTCGCGGCTCAGGTCGCCTCCCATCTCGACGTGCCGCTGGCGAGCGGCACAGTCTCGCAGTTCCCGGACGGCGAGACCAGGATCATGATCGAGGAATCGGTGCGCGGCGCCGACTGTTACATCATCCAGTCGACCTGCGCGCCGGTTAACCACAACCTCATGGAACTCCTCGTGCTCATCGACGCGTTGCGGCGGGCCTCGGCCTGGCGCATCAACGCGGTGGTGCCTTACTTCGGCTACTCCAGGCAGGACAAGAAGGTGCAGGCGCGCGAGCCGATAACCGCCAAGTTGGTGGCCAACCTCCTCGAGACGGCCGGCATCGACCGCGTGATCACCATCGACCTCCACGCCGGCCAGATCCAGGGCTTCTTCGACGTGCCCGTCGACCACCTCACCGCGCTGTCGATCCTCGGTGACCACCTCAAGCGGCACGAGGACCTCACCGACTCCATAGTGGTCTCCCCTGACGTCGGCCGAGCGACGGAGGCGAGGCGCCTGGCGAACTACCTGAACCTGCCGCTCGCCATGCTCTACAAGCGCCGCACCAGCCCGACCGAGACCGAGGTCACCCACGTCATCGGCGAGGTAGACGGCAGGCGGCCCATCATCATCGACGACATGATCTCAACGGCCGGCACCATGCGGCGCGGCATCGAGGCGCTGCTCAAGCTCGGGGCCGAGGAGGACGTGCGCGTCACGGCGACGCACGCGGTGTTCACGCCACCGGCGATGGAGCGGCTCTCGCATCCGGCCATCAAGGGCATCTACGTCACCGACACGGTGCCGCTCAAGACCGAGCGCCCTGACATCACCGTGTTGAGCGTCGCGCCCCTGCTCGCCAAGGCCATCCGCAACGTGCACGACCACGCCTCGGTGAGCTCGCTGTTCACCACCTGAAGGCCGCGCCGGCCGAGGTAGCCGCGATGGGCCCGCGCTCTTCGAGGCCCGGCGCGCCCTCTCGGTCCCGGCGCGCCTTTACACGCCAAGCGCCGAGCGAGTATGCTCATTACTTGGTCTAGCGTGGCCCACTGGGCGCCGCGCCACGGAGGAACGATGAAGCTGCAAGCTGAGAAACGCGACAAGGGCAAGTCGAGAGAACTACGGCGCCAGGGGCGTCTGCCGGGTGTCGTGTACAACAACGAGATCAACGAATCGCTGAGCGTCGACGCCAGGGCCTTCGACAAGGTCCTGCGCAGCGCAGGCACGTCCGCACTGGTCGACCTCGAGGTCGACGGTGAAGTCCACGCTGTGCTCGTAAAGCAGGTGCAGATGGACAAGCGACGGCGCGAGGCCATGCACGTCGACTTCTATGCTGTCACCGCCAACCAGGAGGTCGACGTCACTGTCCCGCTCGAGTTCACCGGCACCGCCGTCGGCGTCCGCGACGGCGGGCAGCTCGACGTTCAGCGCCGTGAAGTTCACATCGCCATCCTGCCGCGCTTCATCCCGGCGGGCGTGGCTCTCGACGTCTCCGCGCTGGTCATCGGTGGCACCCTGCACGTCAGCGACGTCGTGCCGCTGCTGCCGCCCGAGGCGCGCGTCCTTGACGACCTCGACCTCGCGCTCGTCGCGGTCGTGCCGCCAAGAGTCGTCGAAGAGGACGTCACCGCCGAGGGCGAGGGTGCTGAAGAGCCTGAGGTGATCGGCCGTGAAGACGACGAAGACGCCGGGGAGGCCGAGTCGGAGGACTGAAGACCATGCAGGTCATCGTCGGGCTCGGTAACCCTGGGCCACGGTACGCGAGAACCCGGCATAACGCCGGGTTCTTCGTCGTGGATGAGCTGGCCAGGCGTTGGGGCCTACCGTTCAAGCGTGAGCGACAGGCCGACGTGGCCAACGCAGAGACAGGTGGCGGCGTCAAGCTGTTGAAGCCGCGCAGCTACATGAACCTTTCAGGGGGTTCGGTGCAGGCCCAGTTGACGCGTGGCCGCGCCTCACCAGGCGAGCTGTTGGTGGTGCACGACGACGTCGATCTGCCGTTCGGACGTCTGCGCTTCAAGCAGGGCGGTGGCGCCGGCGGCCAGAAGGGTGTGAAGGACATCATCAGCCGCATCGGCCCCGACTTCCTGCGGCTGAAGCTGGGCGTCGGCAGGCCCCCGACCGGCTGGCAGACCGACGCCTGGGTGCTCGCCAGGTTCTCACCCGCCGAGCAAGAGCTGCTTGTCAAGGTCGTCGCGGCCGCGGCCGACGCCGTCGAGCAACTGCTGACGAGTGGCCTCGAGGCGGCCATGAACAAGACCAACGGGCTCGACTTCGCCGCGGCCGACGAGCCGGTAGGACCCAGCTAGCAGTCGGTCGTTCCGAAGGCCGGCCGCTCTCAGCCGAAGTGCCCGGAGACGTAGCGCTCGGTCATCTCGTGCTTGGGGTTGGTGAAGATCTGGTCAGTCGGCCCCTCTTCGATGAGCTTGCCGAGGTGCATGAACGCGGTGCGGTCGCTTACGCGGCCGGCCTGTTGCATGTTGTGCGTGACGATGACGACGGTGTAATCGCGCTTGAGGTCGTGTATGAGGCGCTCGATCTTGTCCGTGGCGATGGGGTCGAGGGCGCTCGTTGGCTCGTCCATCAGCACCACGCTCGGCCCGCTGGCGAGCGCGCGCGCGATGCACAGGCGCTGCTGCTGGCCGCCCGAGAGACTGAGCCCCGACTGGTTGAGCTTGTCCGAGACCTCGTCCCATAACGCCGCTGCCCTGAGGGCGCGCTCCACCAGAGCGTCCATGTTGCCCCGGTAACCCGTCAGCCGCGGACCGAACGCGACGTTCTGGTAGATCGACTTGGGGAACGGGTTGGGCTTCTGGAAGACCATGCCGATGCGGCGCCTTACCTCGACGGGGTCGACGCCGTGGTCGTAGAGCTCGACGTCGCCGTAGGTGATCTGGCCGCTGACGCGCACGCCCTCGACGAGGTCGTTCATGCGGTTGATCGACCGCAGCAAGGTGCTTTTGCCGGAGCCCGAGGCGCCGATGAGGGCGGTAACCTGCTTGGCTGGCACCGTGAGCGTGATGTCGTGAAGCGCCTGGAACGAGCCGTACCAGAGGTCGAAGCGGGCGATGGTGAGCACCGACTCCTCGACGGGGACCGGGTCGGTGCGGACGGTATCGACGCGCTCCGCCACCGGTTCGCTCGCCAGGTCTGTCCCCTCTTCGCTCGCCACTTCACTCACAACGTCACTCACCAGTTCCTCCTGAAGCGGCGGCGAACCAAGAACGCTGCCGCGTAAAGGATAGCCAGCACGCCGAGCAACACCACGATGGCGGCCGACGCGACGTGCGTGAACTCGACGTCGTTCTCCCCCACCCAGCCGTAGATCTGTATGGGCAACACGGTGTAGTAAGACAGCGGGCCGTCAGGCAGGCGCGGCACGAACACTGCGGCGCCCACAAGCAACAACGGGGCGGTCTCGCCCAAGGCTCGGGCCACGGCCAGTATCACGCCGGTGGTGATGCCACTTACGGCGTTAGGTAGCACCGTGCCGGAAACGACCTGCCAGCGGGTAGCGCCAAGACCGTATGCCGCCTGCCGAAGCGTGTCGGGAACGGCCTTGAGGGCCTCCCTCGCGGCCACCACTATCACCGGCACCACCAGCAGCGACAGCGTGAGCGCCGCCGCCAAGACCACGGCCCCGAGCTGCAGGCCGCGCACGAACACGCTCAAGCCGAGGATGCCGTAGACGATGCTCGGCACGCCGGCGAGGTTGTTGAGGTTAACTTCGACGATCCGTGCCAGCCGCGTCTCGGGTGCGTACTCCTCGAGGAAGATCGCCGTGCCGATCGCGATGGGCACGGCGATGACCAACACCAGGCCGATGACCAAGAGGCTGCCGACGAGCGCGGCGGCGAGGCCCGCCATGGTCGGCGTGCGCGAGGCGTTCTTGGCGAAGAACGACAGGTCCAGCCAGGGGTTGAGCACCAGGACTTGGCCGCTCTCCAGACCGGCGAGCAGCTCGGCCTCGCGGCGGAAGCCCTCGAACAGGGGCACGTCGAGCACGCGGTCGTCACGCGAACTCGACACCAACCAGCGCCACGGCCGGCCGTCGACGGAGAACATCAGCTCGACGCGGTGGCGAGCGGCGAAGATCCGCCTAGTCTCCGGGTCGGTGAGGATCTCCTCGATCTCGGCGTCGCTTGCCCCGCCAGCGCGGAGCTCGAGCGTGACGACCCGCTCCCAGGTGTCGAACCAGGCGAAGCCGTCGAGGAAGCCGAAGCTGGCGGCGCTACCCTGCGGCTCGACGACCTGCCAAGAGTACGAGTCGGTGATCACGTCGTAGAGCAGCGCGGCGAGCAGGGTCATGGCAAGGACTACGGGCAGGCCCGTGAGCCAGCGGAACAGGCGTTCGTTCCTGGCTCGGCGCCGAGTCCTCGCCAGCACGGCGCCACGACCCTCGTCGCGCAGGCCACCGCCGCTGGGCCGCTCGGCAGTGCTCACTCGTAACGCTCTCTGAACCGACGCACTACCGCCTGCGACAGCAGGTTGAGCAGCAAGGTGATGAAGAACAGCGTGGCCGCAACGGCGTAGAGCGCTCGCGAGGCCAGCGAGCCGGCCGGTTGGTCACCGGTGGCTGCCTGCACGATGAACGACGTCATGGTGGCGATAGTCTCGCGCGGGTCGAGCGTGAGCAGTGGCCGCTGACCGGCAGCAAGCGAGACGATCATCGTCTCCCCAACCGCGCGAGACAACGCCAGGATGACCGCGGCGGCGATGCCGGAGAGGGAGGCGGGAAGCACCACCTTCAGTACCAGCTCGAGCTTGGTCGAGCCGAGACCGTAGGCGGCCTCGCGCAATGACTTTGGCACCGCCTGCATGGCGTCAGTGGAGATGCTCGACACCGTTGGCAAGATCATGAAGCCCATGACCAGCCCCGCCGAGAGCGCGTTGAACAGGTTGAGGCCGGGTATGAAGCGTTGCAGGAACGGCGTGACGAACAGCAGGGCGAAGTAGCCGAGCACAACCGTCGGGATGCCTGCGAGCACCTCGAGAACGCCGGTAGCGATGCGGCGCGTCCGCGGTCCGGCGAACTCCGAGAGGTAGACGGCGCTCGCCAGCCCCATCGGGACCCCTACTAGCAGCGCGATGACGGTGACCATGAAGGTGCCGGCGAGTAGCGGCGCGATGCCGAAATGCTGGTCGGCGAACAGCGGCGTCCAACGCCGTGCGGAGACGAACTCCCACAGCGTCACAGCGGGGTCGGCGAAGAAGGCGATGGTCTGGCTGGCGAGGACGACGACGACGGTGAGGGTGGTCAAGATCGTGAGCGCTGCGCAAGCAAGCAGCACGGCGCCCATAAGCCGTTCCCTACGCCGCTCAGCCGGTCTCAGTCGTAGCCGATCGGACGCGCGCGGCGAACTTTGGGACGCGGCGCCGAGGACCGAGGTTTGGGTGGCAAGGAGCGACTATCCGGCCGCGCCGCGTCCCAAAGTTCGCCGCGCGCCGGTTCATCTTACTTGCGAGGGTCGCTGACAGCCGGCGCGCACCCGAAGCCGTGTTGCCCGCGCGCGCTCGCCTGCCGCCGTCTGGTCGGGCTCGCGCGGTGCTAGCGAACGTCCCTTACGGCGTCGAGAACGCTGTCACCCGGCTGGAAGTCGAGGAACGCGCTGCCGGTCACGCGGTTGGCGAAACGCTCGGCGACCGCGTCGTAGATATCCTGAGCGTAGGTGGCGTAGCCGGTGTCGGCGATGTACACGCGGTTGGCCTCGTCGAGGTAGTAGTCCACGAACGCGGCGACCTCGGGCCGCTCGGCGGCGGCGAGGCTGACGTAGATGAACAGCGGGCGGGAGAGCGGGGTGTAGCTGTTCGACTCGATGCTTGCGGTGCTCGGCTCGACGCAGCCGTTGCCGCCGTCGATGCTTACGGCCTTCACGCGGCCCTGGTTCTCGGCGTAGTACGCGAAGCCGAAGTAGCCGAGCGCGTTGACGTCGCTTTGGACGCCCTTTACGAGCACGTTGTCGTCCTCGCTCGGGAAGAAGTCGGTGCGGATGGCGCCGCTCTCGCCGTTGACGGCCTCGGTGAAGTAGTCGAAGGTGCCGCTGTCGGTACCCGGTCCGTAGAGCACGAGCTCGGCCTCTGGCCACTCCGGGCGGACCTGGTTCCAGCTAGTGACCGTCGAAGCGGGTGCCCAGATCGCGTGCAGCTCGTCGATGGTCAGGCACTGAGCCCAGGTGTTGTCGGGGTGGACGACGACGGTGAGCGCGTCGGCCGCGATGGGTAGCTCGATTAGCTCGATGCCGTTGGCGGCGCAGGCGTCTAACTCCGACTGCTTCACCACCCGGCTCGCGTCGGCGATCTCGATCTCGCCGGCGCAGAGCTTGCTGAAGCCGGCGCCGGTGCCGGAGAACGCCACCGAGACCTCGGCCTCGCGGTTCTCGATGGAGAACTCCTCGGCCATGGCGAGCGAGATCGGGTAGACGGTCGAGGAGCCGTCGACGCGGATGCTCTGCGCGAACGCGCTCGTGATCAGCAGCGCAGCCAGGCAAGCGAGCACACTCTTGGCCGGCACGGTCCTGCTGAAAGGTCTCTCGTTGATCATGCCTACCTCCACAGCTCAGCTTACGGGCGCTTTGTCATGGCTTTGTCATGGCGTCGTATGAAGCGACCCGTGGCCGCCCGCCCGAGTGGTGCGTTATGGTTGACTCATAATCAACAAGTACTCAGGAATGTGTCTTGACGCCGCGCCGTGGCCCGAACGCCCGCTTGGGCCGGCCACCGCGGCAGTTACGAAGGGTCGGTCAGCCATGGCGCGAGCCCGTCCGCGAAGCGGGAGGGCGCGAACATGAACGGCAGCCCGCACCTGGTAAGAGGCATCTCCGAGCTCTACACCCCGTTCACCCGTCACGAGCGCGCCGCACTGGTGATCGACGACGACCGCGTCGTGTGGGCCGGGGCGGAGCGCGATCTGCCAACTGAGCACGCCGGCCTGCCGAGCATGAACCTCGGCGGCCGTGGTGTCCTTCCTGGGCTCGTCGACAGCCACACCCATCTGGTCTGGGCCGGTAGCCGAGTCGCGGAGTACGTGAAGCGCTCGGGCGGCGCCGACTACGAGGAGATATTGGCCAGTGGCGGCGGCATCATGGCCACCGTGCGTGCCACGCGTGAGGCGCCGGAGGCAAGCCTTGCCGCGTACGCGCGCAGACGCTTCAGCGCCTTCCTGCGCGGCGGCGTGACCTCGATGGAGATCAAGTCGGGCTA
>DASROV010000434.1:0-13046 GCA_035646755.1 Trueperaceae bacterium
ACCCTCACCGGAACCCCAGCCACCTTGTTGCCATCGCCTCTGCCAACAGCCGTATCGCTCGCGGCCCCACGCCATGAAGTGCCAGGAGGTCAGCCTCGGTCTTGGTGGCGACGTCTTTGAGGGTCCTTACTTCCGCGGCCAGCAAAGCGCGCGTGGCCGGCTTGCCGATAGACGATGGCAGTGCATTCGCGCCAGAAGGCGCCTCTCCTCGGTTGGCTTCCCGACGAGCCGCCACCAGGCGCTTCGGGGCCCTGCTCAGCCACGACTTCTCGACCAGGGAGTTTAGCTCCATGCCGGTGACGTCGGCGAGGGGGATGCGCAGGCCTTGCGGTTTGCCTTGGCGGGTAAGTCGCTCGGCGGCCGGCAGCCGAGCCAACGCCCGCTCGATATCCTCGCCGGCCATCGCCATTTGCACGAACCCGTCCTTGGTGAGCGACACGAAGCCCTTGCCACTCACCTTGAAGGCGAGCATCCCGAGGTGCGTACCCTCCTCGGTGGCTGGGAGCGCCAAGGCGGCCTTGCGGAGCTGTGCTACGGTCGTCACTTGCTGCCTCCCTGAAGGTGCCATACGGCGCCCAACGCGAGCGCTCGTGGTCGAGGGTAGCAGTCGCAACCCACAGGCCACCCGTAACGACATGCGGCGGACAGGGCGGACGAATGAACGAGGAACTAAGGAGCTTCTACCGACTCGTGCAGCGCACACGCTCAGGGGTGCTTGACTGGCTAGAGACTCTGCCGCCGGATGTCCTGGTAAGAGAGCGCGACGATTTCGCGTTCGGTAGTATCAACGGCATCTACGCGCACATCGCCGACTGCTACCTGTGGTGGCTAGGGTCCGTGGCTCGCGGGCACGAACGGCGGGAGTTCGACGGCGGAAGCGTCGCCGCGCTTCGAGAGGCGTTCGCGACCGTGGACAGCATCGTCGAAGAGTCCTTGGCGTACTTCACAGCCCTCGATGAGCCCGTCGTCTGGACGGCGCCGGAGGGCCACCAGGAGACCTTCACCCGGTTCTGGCTCGTCCTGCACCCAATCACGCACGAATTCCACCACAAGGGGCAGGCGTTGGCGCTGGCCCGGGTGCTTGGCCACCCTCATCACGGCACCCCGGATACCGATCTGGTGACGCCCTTTCCACCAAGCTGACTAATACGGCGGCTTCAGCGTTTAGGGTTGGCGCTTGAGCCCTTCGGGCGCTAGCCTGTCGAAGTCGTGATCTTCGTCTGGCTCCTGCTCCTGGTGCCCGTCTCGCTAGTGGCCGAGTACGTGCTCCACCTGCCGCCGCTGTGGGTGTTTGTCACGGCGGTGCTGGCCATCATCCCGCTGGCCGAGTGGATAAGGCGGGCAACCGAGCAGTTGGCCGAGCACACCGGCCCCGCCGTGGGCGGCCTCATCAACGTGAGCTTCGGGAACATGGCCGAGTTGATACTCGCCCTGTTCGTCCTCAGCGCCGGCCACCACGAGGTCGTCAAGGCGCAGATCACCGGCTCCATCATCGGCAACTGCCTACTTAGCTTCGGTCTGGCCGTACTGGTCGGCAGTTGGGGTCGCGCCAAACAGACATTCAGTCGTGAGCGCGCCGGCCTGCAATCGAGCCTGTTGGTGCTGGCCGTGCTCGGGCTCATCGTGCCCGCCCTGTTCAACTACACCGAGCTCGGCCTCGAGGCTCCCAACGTGAGCGCACTCAACGAGAGCCTTAGCCTTGGTGTCGCCGCCGTCCTCATCCTCGTATACATCGGCCACCTGGTCTACACGCTTGTCACCCATCGCAACGTGTTCTCGCGAGAGCATGAGAAAGGCCAGGCGAAGTGGTCGCTCTTCACGGCCCTGGCCGTCCTTGTCGGCGCGACCGCGGTGACCGCGCTGCAGGCTGAGTTGGTCTCGGGTGCGCTGGTGGCCACCGCCGCGACCCTTGGCCTCACGCCGTTCTTCCTGGGCATCACCGTGCTGGCCGTGATCGGCAACGCGGCCGAGTACATCTCGGCGGTCTACTTCGCGCGCCAGGACCGCATGGGTCTGGTCTTGAGCATCACGGTCGGCTCGAGCATCCAGATAGCGCTGCTGGTCGCGCCGCTGTTGGTCATCGTGTCCTACCTGATGGGCTCGCCTATGGACCTGGTGTTCAGCAACCCGCTGGAACTGATCGCCATCGCCGGGGCCGCGTTCATCGTCAGGTCGATAGCCAGTGACGGCGAGTCGACCTGGTTCGAGGGCCTGTTGCTGCTTGCGGTGTACACGATATTGGGCTTGGCGTTCTTCTACGTCACCCCGTAGGGAGGCGACGGTAGGGGCGTCTGCTGAGGAGCTGCCGAGAACAATAACGTCATTCTTCCGCACCGTGCGGGGGGTCGGGGCCGAGGGCGACGGCGCGCTAGCCATCCAGTTTCATGAGCAACTTCTCGATGACGACCTCAACTGCCTCGTCAATGTCATAGCCTGCTGGCAATTCTCGAACCAAGGGAACGATGTCGTTGCGGAAGCTCTCGTCTTCAGCCTTGTTTCGGAGGTTCGTGATCGCTGATCTGGAGGTAAGGCCAACAGGCCTGTATGGAACCAGGGCGGAAAGTATCTGGTCTTGATCGAGGTCGAGTCGGTCAACGGCAAGCCATCTCAAGTAGCGGAAGCGCCGGCGCCCGCTCGTGAGTGTTGATCTCAATCTTGATCTTCATCGGGCTGCCCGTCTGGGAGGATGTTCGCCACCAGATCTTCGGGTGTTGGCTCATTTTGGAGTTCACCTTAAAGCCGATGCCTTCGCCAAGCTCCGTCAGTGCCATTGTGATTGGTTGAATTCCGCCAGAGCTGACCCTGACGTAGTCGAGGTCCTCGCTGTAGCGCAGTGGTTGTCTAATGTGCAGTTTGTGTAGCGCAGTGCCGCCGCGAAAAGTCAGCTCGGCGCCGAGTAATGGGTGGCTGGCTATTGCGATGATTCCGCGTGAGAGTAGTAGGTCCTGCTCGACTTGGTCCCGAGTAGGCCAGGGCCTGTCGAGCGACCACTCGGTTATCGCATCGAACGGGATCACACGTCTGGTACGACTTGAGTGTTGATGATTAGCGACCAGGCCTTGTCAATTGGGCCACGCGATGGCAGGGTCGCGTCGAGTTTGCTCGGCGCCGCGCCCGACGCTGCGGTATGAGCGCAAAGTTCTTCAAGGTCATCTCGACCCGAGAAAGTAGTGAGTATCCAACCTAGCCGGCGAACCGCCGCGCTGGGGAAGAAGTCGGCGAGAGCGATTAGGTTCTCGGGCGGTAGCTTCTGATCGTCTGAGAGTTCTATCAGAACTGTCGCTGATGTGTCCATGCCGCCGGCGATGTAGGGCGAAGCTGCGAGATCGAGCGCGGTCGCTTCCGCGGATGAAACCTTGGCGGCCCCCGATCTTGTCTCCTTGCTGATGGTTGGCATCACGGTTGTTCGCGATCTAGTGAAGAACTCGAACGACGTGCGCCCGACGACCCGGTCGCGAGTCGCGCGCGCGACCGCGACCTGGAAGAGTTGCGGTGCGTGGTGCGCGGCTCCGTGGATAGCTGCTGCCGAAAGCCAGCCAACGTAGTAGTCCGTACGGACATGGCGCATGAGGGCGTCGACGATCTCGATACCTTCCGGGGCGCCCCATGTCCGGTACTCGGGTGGCACCGGAATCCAGAGGCCGGATGCCGGTGATACCCATAGGCCTTTGTGCGTAGGCTTGTGTAGACGCGTACGTACTTGGCCTTCGGGGATTCTTAAGAGCTCTGCGATTTTGGTAGTTGTCAGTGAGCTCATACCTCTGGCCAGCGCCCAATCTGCTAGATCGGACGCTTTCGGAACGGTCTGAGCCGGAGTCTCCGTTAGCGACATATTGCGTATCGTTACACATTTCGTAACGATGCGCAGTATCCATCGAAACGCGACGATCGTCTGCCAGATCGTCGTCGACTAATGGCTGGTGTTAGTGGTGGCTTTCGTTGCTGATGGCGCAGCGCCTACTCCGGGTCGGCCGGGTACTGGAACACCGCGTCGAGTGGGACCTTGAACACCCTCGCGATCTTGAAGGCCATCTCCAGGGAGGGTGAGTAGCGACCCTGCTCAATCGCGATTACCGTCTGCCGTGTCACGCCGGTCCGGTCGGCCAACTCGGCCTGCGTCATCTCGCCATGTTCGAATCGCAGCGACCTAATCGAGTTCGTTACCTTGGTCGGGGCCACTAATGCTGGAAGCCGCGGCGGTAGGCGATGATCTTGGCGATGGCGCTGAGGACCGCCGAGAGCGTGAAGCACAGGTAGATGACGTTGGCTATCCAGAAGTATTCGAGCTCGAGTAGGGCGAAGATCAGCGCGGCCAGCGCGCTGATGACCACGAACGACTGGCCGGTGCGCTCCCCGAAACGATTGATCGCCTCGTCGCGCTCGTCGCGTTTGCCGGCTTGCTTAGGCGAGAAGATGCCGAGGATGATGTGCAGGACGATGCTCGCAGCGATCGAAGCGCCCACCGTCCACAGTAGGGCCGAACCGTACGGGACCGCGTCTAAAGGGCCGCCGCCGGCGCGATCGAGGATGATCCGAACGTAACGAGCGTAGACGCCGATGGCCACGATGCCGTAGATCCAAGCGCTCTTCTCTTCGTATGCCATCCCCTCGCGGATGTCTAGAAAGTTTGACATGCGCGAACGGTAAAAGAAACTTAACTTGATGTCAACGGTAGTTGACGTAGGGCGTCGGCCTCCGTTGGCGGTAGCGGTCGAGCTCCGCCTGCCTCACGGGCACGTGGGCCCCGGTCCCGCTTACAGCCCCACATTCCTCCTACGCCCCTACGTCCCGTCGCCTGAACACCAGCACGCTCGCCAGCAACAACAACGTGGCACCACCGAACAGCAACGCCAACCCTTGCCAGTCGGGTCCGTCACTGATGGGAGAGCCGCCGTAGGCCCAGCGGTACGGCGAGAGGCGGCCGAGCCACGTAAGGTCGGTCGTTTTGGCCAGGGCATCGAGCACGTACGCAAGTACCGCCACGCCAGCGCCGACCGCAGTGGCGTACGACCGACGCCCTGTTGCGGCGCCGCTGAACAACGCCGCCGTGCCGGCGAGCATCACGAGTCCGGTAAGGGCCAACGCGGCGCCGGCCAGCCCGCTGCCAGTTATGGCGAGCTGTGCCGAGTCGTTGAGGGCCCAGATGACCAACGCCCCGCTCAGCGCGAGCCAGACCACCCTTGCCAGCAGCGCCAACGCGCGTTCGAGCACTACCTGAGCGCGAGTCACGCCGTGGGCGAGCATGAGCTCGAGCCCGCCGGTCTCCTCGTCACCGGCGATCGCGCCGGCTGCCCAGGAGGTGGCGGCGATGGCCAGGAGCAGGAACGCCGTCAAACCGTAGTAGGTGGCTTGGGCGTAGGCCGGGCCGCTGTACATCTGATCTAAACCGAAGAGGGCGACGACTTCGGGCGGGAAGTCGGTGAAGTACTGCTGCATGTCGGCGTTGGCACCGATGGACGGGTAGAAGGGCAGGTAGAGAAGGATGGCGGCGATGTTGCCGGCCGTCCAGCCGATGAGGCCACGCCGCGAATCCGTCAGGGCCTTGCGGAACAGTGGGAGGACCGCCGGGCGCGCGTGCTGTGTCGGCACGGCTACTGTCGAAGGGTCACGCGTCACGGTTGGCCCCCTGATCTCGGTATAGCTCGAGCACCGTCTCCTCGAGGACCGGCTCGGCAACCACCAGGTCGGTTACGTGGAAGCCGGCGATGGCCTTGACGAACCTGTCGATGTCGGCAACTACGGCCGTTAGCACGACTTCGTCGTCGCTGACGACGATCCCGAGTTCGGACACCCCCTGCAGGGCGCTCAGCCTGGCGAGCACGTCGTCGCGCTGTCCGCGGAGCCCGGCCTTCACGCGCCTGCGACGGTCGAGACGCAGGTCGGCCATGGCACCAAGCTTCACCAGCTTGCCCCTATGCAACACGCCTACTCGGTGGGCAGCGTGCTCTATCTCGCTGAGCACGTGGGAGCTGAGCAGCACGGTTTGCCCGTTGGCGCTTGCCTCCCTGATCATGGCGAGGAACTCCTGTTGGACCAGCGGGTCGAGCCCGCTTGTCGGCTCGTCGAGTACCAGCAGATCCGGTTCGTGCATGAACGCCTGGATGAGGCCGACCTTCTGCTTGTTGCCCTTCGACAGCTTGCCGACGGGACGCACCAGGTCGACGCCGAGCCGCTCGGCCAATTGTTCCGGGGCACCGGCCACTACTGGTCCGCTGATCCTCGCGAAGTGCCGCAGCAGCGCGCGGCCGCTGGTTCGCCCCTCCAGCCGCAACTCACCCGGCAGGTAACCGATGCGGCGGCGCAGCTCCGCGCCACCGGTGGCCGGTTCCTGGCCGAGCACCCGTACGGTCCCGCCGCTCGGCCGGATAACGTCGAGCAGCAGGCGCATGGTGGTCGTCTTACCGGCGCCGTTCGGACCGATGAGACCGAAGATCTCGCCGGGCTCCAGTCTCAGGTTCAGACCGTCAAGGGCGACCACGTCACCGAACCGTTTCGAGAGGTTGCTGGTCTCGAGCGGCGCCGTGCGGCCGATGACTCGCGGCGTGCCAGGCGACTTCGAGGGGCTTGAACTCGTCACCATGATGGTCAACCTTTCTTGAGAGCGGCCTTGGCCGCGTCGAGGTAGTCGCTGTTCGTGTAGAGGCCGTGCGTGAACAGTTCGAGCGCCGGGATGGTCATGCGCGCGACGGCCGCGCCGTCGAGGCCCGGTGTGCCAAGCGCTCGGCCCAGGTGTCGCTCCAGGATCAAGGGCACCAGCCCGTAGGCGGCGATGAGCACGGCCATCATGCGAACGTCGGTCGTCTGCTGCATCTCGCCGCGCGCGATGCCGTCGACCAGCAGCTTCTCCGTGGAGCCCACGAGCCCGTCGAAGAGCGCGTCGCCGGCGCTGGCGTCCTCGACCAACAGCCGCGCGAGGTAGTCGAAGGCCGGCCGGAAGGTGTCCAAGTCGTCCAACCAGTGACGCATGGTGCTGACCAGGTCGGCACCCCGTAGGTCCTCGCTCTTGCCCATCAGCTCGTCGATGACGTGGCGGTCGCAGGCGCGTTTCAGCCCGTCCTTGCTGCTGAAGTGGTGGATGACCAGCGCCGGGCTTACTCTCGCGGCAACGGCGACCGAGCGGATACTCGTCTTGGCCACTCCGTGGCGGCCGAACTGCTCTATGGCTGCGTTGCGGATGCGGGCCTTGGCGGTAAGGTCCTTCTCGCCACCTTGTCGGTCGCCCGAGGGTACTGAACACATGCGTAGCATTTTAAACAAGCGTTCAGCCTTCGGTCAAGTACAACTGCACAGAGCCCAACTTCACCGACACGTGACACGTGTATTGCTTAACCGCGAGTCGATGTTGCACTATGTGGCCAAGTTAAAGTTTCGTTGTTACGGCGACGACCCATTCACAGCGATCTCCAGGCGTGTCGCCGGCGCGGTAGTTCTAGCTAGTTGCTTCGCTCTGCTGCATCTTCCTCGACCTCTCGAACACGTTGCTCGCGGTCGTCTCGGCCGCGTGCACGCCGTGGGCGCCGCTCAGCAGCGAGAATCCTCGGGTCTGGTGGTGGCAGGTGGCAGACGACGGTCTCAAGTCCGAACTCCTCCTCGGTACCTGGGTTCACTCCCATGAGGAAGACCGTGGCGAGCGCCAGGTCTACCGCCGGCTTGACTTCGAGTTCCCTCCTTCGCGTGGCCGGATGTCGTTCACGTTGATGAAGACGGGCGAAGCCTCGCTCGACACACCGGGGCCGGACGACCGTTCGCGTGCGGCTACCGGTGGTTGGGAGTTGACCGGGAGCACGCTTACCATCGACGCCCCCGGGTTGACGGGTCGCTACCAGGTGGTCGCGCTGAGTGCCGACCGGCTGGTGGTGATCCCGCAGGAAGAGGGAGGGAAAGATGGCCGATAACGACCTACCAACGCGCAGGGAGTGCGGGACCATGGAGGTCCACGAGAGGCTACTGAGGACGGTGCCCGGCTACATCGAGGCGCGCGCCAAGAGCGAGAACTACGCGATGCGCGCGGCGGCCATACCGCAGGCCGGCCGTACCGGTTGCACGGTCATCCCGGTAGTGATGCACGTGGTCTATAAGACGGCGGCACAGAACATTTCCGACGCCCAAGTGCAGAGTCAGCTCACGGTCTTGAACGACGACTTCCGTCTGCGGAACGCCGACCTCGCGAGCGCGCCCGCGCCGTTTCGTTCCTTAGCGGGAGACGGCCGCATCTCCTTCGAGCTGGCCACTACCGACCCCGAAGGCAACGCCACTGACGGTATCGTCAGAGTGAAGACGGGCAAGGATTCGTTCTCATCGACTGACGACGACATCAAGGCCGCTGCCACTGATGGTTCCGACGCGTGGCCCGCTGACAAGTACCTGAACATCTGGGTCGGACCGAAGATAGTCAACACGCTTGGCCAACCGTTGTTGGGCTACGCGCAGTTCCCGGGCGGTCCGGCGGCCACCGACGGGGTGGTAATTCTCCACTCCGCTTTCGGCACGACGGGCACGGCCGCCGGCCCATTCGACCTCGGCCGCACCACGACGCACGAGGTCGGTCACTGGCTCAACCTGCGCCACATCTGGGGTGACGACGGCACGGGCTGCTTCGGCGACGACTTCGTCATCGACACCCCAAACCAGGCGGGCCCGAACTACGGCGCCCCAGCGTTCCCCCACGTGAGCTGCGGCAACGCCCCCGACGGCGACATGTTCGTGAACTACATGGACTATGTCGACGACGCCGCGATGGTCATGTTCACCGCCGATCAGGTCACGCGGATGCAGGCGGCGCTCGACAGCACCCGCAGCAACATCGGCACTACCGGCCCGTGCGGGAAGTTCATCCCGAAGGACATCATCAAGGAACCGATAAAGGACCCGCCGAAGGACTTCCCGAAGGATCCGCCTAAGGACTTCCCCAAAGACCCGCCCAAGGAATTCCATAAGGATCCGCCGAAGGACTTCGCCAAGGATCCGCCCAAGGACTTCCACAAGGATCCGCCGAAGGACTTCCACAAGGATCCGCCGAAGGACATCCCCAAGGACCTGCCCAAGGATCATCCCAAGGACTTTCACAAGGAGCCCATCAAGGAGTTCCCCAAGGATCTGCCTTTCGACCCACCGAAGGGGGTCTTCGAACCGCCCAAAGGCGTGTTCGAGCCACCCAAAGGGGTCTTCGAGCCACCGAAGGGCTTCTTCGAACCGCCCAAGGGCGTATTCGAGCCGCCCCCGAAGCACGTGTTCGAGCCTCCGAAGTCCGTCTTCGACCCGCCCAAGAGCCTCATGGAACCGCCCATCGACCTTGGCCCCGGAGGGCAACCGTTCGTGCTTGGTACGCCGGCCACGCCCCAACCGATGACCGGTCCGCAGTTCGCCGGGGGCCAGCCCTATGGAGGCGCCGCAGGGGCAGAGGCGCAGCAGCGACAGCAGGCGGCGGCCGTGGCCGGCGCCTACGCGCAACTGCTTGCCCACTACGCCCAGCTCTATGCCAGCGGCATGTTGGACGCCAACGGCCTCGCCGCCTGGCGGCAAGCGGCACAGGCGTATCAGCGGTTATTGACCTCCTGAACTTCGGCCGGCCGGGCCGTAGGAACCGCACGTCGGGTTCTTGCGGCCCGGTAGCGGGCCGCTACTGCGACGAATCCGGGAGCACGCCTTGATCCTCATCGTCAGCCCGCCCGACAACCCGCACGTAGACAAGGTCGCCAGCTTCCTCAAGCGCCCCTTCGTGGTATTCGACAACGGCTGGTTCCCCGCCTCCTCGAGCCTCATAGCAACCTTCAACAGGGAAGCCGAGCGCCTGCTCTTGACGCTTCCCGATGGCTCCGCTGTGGATCTCGCAGAGGTCGGGGCCGTGTGGCATCGCCGCATCAGCGCGATGGCCCTAGATCCTGAGCTCAGGGACGAGACCGCCAAGCTGTTCGCGTGGTCCGAGTCGAACGAAGCTCAGTTGGGCCTGTGGTACTCGTTGCACTGCTACTGGATGAACCCGCCACCAGCCGACGAGATCTCGCAGCGCAAGCTGCGGCAACTGCAGTTGGCGCGCTCGCTCGAGCTTCCCATCCCTGAGACGTTGATCACCAACGACCCGCAGGCGGCGCGAGCGTTCATCGAGGAGAGCGCGCCCCACGAAGTGGTGCGCAAGGCGTTCCGCAACATCGTCCAGGCACCGCGCGAGACGAGCATCGTTACTGAGGCCGACATGGCGCTTATCGACACGGTGCGCTTCGCGCCCGTCATCTTCCAACGGTTCGTGCCGGCTGAACTTGACCTGCGCGTGACGATCGTAGACGACGAGATATTCGCCACCGCGATCCGCTCTTCCCCCGCTCGCCGCGCCGACTACCGCCTCGGCGTGGGCGAGGCGGAGGTGTTTCCATACGACCTGCCTGACGACATCGGCGAGAAGCTGCTGGCCCTAATGCAGGCCTTCGACCTGCGTTACGGCGGGATCGACCTGCGGGTAACTCCCGAGGGAGAGCATGTCTTCCTCGAGGTGAACCCTGCCGGCGAGTACCTGTTCGTGAGTGAGCGGACCGGGCAGCCGATACCGCAGGCGATAGCAGCGGCGCTCGACCGGCACGACCTGGAGCGGCTCAACTGACCCTCTGCTAGGTTGTGCCACATGGGTCTTGTCGCCATACGCATCGCGCTGCTCGTGGCGGCCGCCTCAGTTACCGGCGCGGCGTTCTCGTTGGCGCTTACTCCGCAGCTCTCCGCCCTCTACTTCGTCCCCGTCAACGTCGTCTGTTTGTGGCTCCTGCGCCGTCGCCTGCGCGCCCGCGGCAGCAGCCTACGCGAGCTGGCCGCCTTCGACCGCCAGCGGCTCGGCCGCGACGTCGCCCTTGGCCTGCTATGGCTGTTCGTGCTTTTCATACCGTTCATCGTCGCCGTGAACCTCGCGATGCTGTTGCTATTCGGGCCAAGCGAGATGCTTGGCGCCTACGAGACGGTGTTCGCGCCCGACCCCTCGCTTCAGGTCACCTTCGCTCCGTGGTTCAGCCTTACCTCGGCGCTGCTCACGGCCGTACTCTTCCCGCTTACCAACGCCCCGGCCGAGGAGCTCGTCTACCGCGGGCACGCTCAAGGCGGCCTGTTCGCGGCTGGTCGCCCCGCCTGGTTCGCACTGTTGCTGCCTGCGCTGGCCTTCGGCGCTCAGCACGTGCTGCTAGCCCCGTCGGCGGCGGGCATGTTGGTCTACGCCATCGCCTTCGTCGGTTGGGGCCTCGGTGCCGGCCTCATCTACCGGCGTCAGGGCCGCCTGATGCCGCTCATCTTCGCGCACTTCCTCACCAACGCGATGTTCTCGGTCTTCCCGCTGGTCTTCTACTTCCTTGGTCCGTTGCCGTCATGAGCTCTGGTAGCTGATGAACGCTGGCGGCCAAGCCTCGTTAAGCATCAACACCATGTGAATCTCACGCCCGACCGGCGGTGGTCGGACCGTACGAACATCCCCCACAGGAACGCCTTGTGCGCCCCTTGGGGGTGCCGGTTTGCTGGTCGCCAGCCTCGACGTGTGGCATATTTGGGTCAATCGAGCGAAAGAATAGGTGAGTAGATGGACGTACTTGAGATATTCAAGGACTCTCCGAGGGCGCGGGATGTCGCCGCGGGTGAGGCGGTATTCCATCGCGGTGATGACGCCCATGAGATGTACGTCCTCCTCGACGGCAAGATCGACGTGACGATCGACGGCCGGCTCATCGAGAGCCTAGGCCCAGGAAGCATCTTCGGGGAGATGGCCATCGTCGACGACAACCCCCGCAGCGCCGACGCCGTCGCCATCACCGCAGCCAAGCTCGAGCCGATAGATCAAGAGTGGTTCCTTCACCTCATCCGCAGATCGCCGACGTTCGGCCTGCATGTGATGTCGGTGATGGCCAAGCGTGTCCGCAAGCTCATGCAACAGCCCGCCTGACGGCGAGCCCGCACCCGCAGGCTTTCATCTGATAGATACTCGATTCGCATGTAGGCGCGGAATACTAAGGCCGTGGCCAGAAGGATCGTCACCCTCGTCGTCGCCGCCGTCCTCGCCGCGGCGCTGTTCTACTTCACCAGGGACGACGCCTCCGGTCAAAGAGCGAGCAACGTGGGGGGAAATGGGAGCGACAAGCAAGTGGCCGCCGGAGCGTCAGAAGCGCGGGCAGAGGCCCGTGCGGATGATTCTGTCGACACGGTTGACGCCGTACCAGACGATGCCGAGACGACGATGACCCTAGCTGGCGGTGACGTGTCGATGAGCTATCCCGACGGCTTCGGTCTCGCCGTCAATCAGGACCAGCTGCTTGTCTCTTCTTACATCCCCGTCTGCGACGAGGGCTTCGACTACTGCATCTACCTCGCTTCGGGAGCCTACGAGGGCACCAACTTCGATGGCGCTGGACTGCGTGTCCAGCTTCGTGACGACCTCGACTACGAAGCAGCCTGCATGCTCGAGCAGCCTGACGGCTACAGCGGCCTCGAACCGGCGCTGGAAGGGGCGACCGACCACGCCACCTCGATGTTCGCGGAGGTGGGAGAAGGAGCGGCCGGCCACTTCACCAACGGCGCGTTGTACAGGCTCTATTTCGCAGACACCTGCTACGAGTTCGAGAGCCGCGTTGGGCAGACGCAGTTCGCCAACTTCGAGCCGGGCGCCGTCGAGCGCTTCGAGGAGTCCGAACTCGCTGAGCTACAGGGCAGCTTCGCGAAGGTAATCAGGAGCGTCTCGCTGCCGGACGGACGAGATGCTTTGTGGACGCACGACCAGCGTCCCTCGACACTAGTTGACGACGTGCAGGTGAGGGCGATCGAGCCAGCCGCCGACTCTAAGATGACCAGTCCGATCGAATTACGCGGCCAGGCGCTCGGCTCCTGGTTCTTCGAAGGCAGCTTCCCGTACCGGCTGCAGACCGCGGAAGGCACAGTTCTGGCCAGCGGGGTGGCAAGAGCCGAGGGCGACTGGATGACCGAGGGGTTCGTGCCGTTCACGGCGACCATCGAGTTCGACGTGGAGGCGGCGACGGCAGTGTCGCTGATCCTCATGAACGACAACCCTTCAGGTCTGCCGGCTAACG
>DASROV010000435.1:0-4366 GCA_035646755.1 Trueperaceae bacterium
GCCTAATGGCGCGAACGGTGGTGTCGATGAACTCGGCCTCACTGTCGGCGTTCGGGCTTACAGCCGGCGAGACACCGTCCAACGGCTGCCAGCGCGTCGAGCCGTTAAGGCGCCCTTTCGCCTGTGCGGCCGCCGCGTCGCGCCAGTCGGCGGCGTCGCGTCCCATGCTGGGGACATCCGCGATCGAAGGCACCGAGTCGCTGCCCTGAATCGTCACGCGCCTCAACGCGCGCGCAGTGCCGCCCCTATCCCAACCGGTGGTCTCCTCTACTTCGCTGGCTTCACTTCTCTGCGACTCGCCCTGATCACCGGTTCGCGGCGCGACCGAACCGGACACGTCGACGTTCGTTACAGGTTTGGTCGTCACCGGCTTGTTGCGCTCTCGCTTGATGCAAGACGCCGCTAGCTCGGCGATGGCGCCGTCATCGACCACCAGCTCGAACCGCACGCGATCGTTGGCCTTCAGGGCGCGCTTTTCGAAGTGTGACTTGAATCCGCCGAGGCGACGGGGTCCGGAGAACTCGAGGGGTACCGCCTCACCGTCCAGCTTGGCATGAATCGCGCCGTCGGCGAAGAACGGCTGCATCTTCATTGGTAGTTGCACTACGCCGGTGCTGACGCAGACGCTCGTAAGGTCGAGTTCGAACACGTGTGTAGACAATTCGGTCACCGCCCCACCCATGACACTGCGCTATACATCGCGCACTGTCGAGTTGGGTACACTTTGCCACAAATCGCCAGCAGTGTAGCCGGATAGGCCCGCTCTCATCGGCACTGTCGCGCTTGGAGCTAGTTGAGTGTGATGGCAGGCACGTTATGCACAGGCCGGGGAAGTCCCGCCAAACAGTGCTCCTACGCGTCTGCAACGTCATATCTATCGTGACGGTCGGCTGACTGCAGGGCCGCCTAGACGGACCGGTGCGGTGCCGGTGCGGTGCCGGTGCGTCTGACGTAACGTTCACCGTCGCTCTGTTGTCATGCCGCTGCGCCGATCAGAAGCCGTGGCAGTAACTCAAGGCTTGCTTAGCACCAGCATGCCGCGGACGACGCCGCGGCCGGTCTCCGTGAGGAACACTTCGACGCCGCCGAAGGCACCGTCGCCGAACCGCAACTCCACGGCCCACACGCCGTTCGCGGAGTGCCACGCACCCGTGGCAAGGCCGGCTGAACGGTATTGCTCGACCACCGCCTCCAGCACCTCGGCCAACTGGCTCGCAGCTGCTGCGCTGATCTCAAAACATACGTCGGGGACGTCGATTGCCGCGTGGCATTGCGTCTGTTCTGCGTGGAAGGCGCGTAGCAGGTCTTGCGCCAGCGAGCCGTAGGCCGAGGCGAAGAGGTCATCGCCAGCCAACCCGACGGCGACCGACAGCATTGCGCCTAGGACGGTGACGACCACGGCGATTCTCCGGCCGACGCCACGGCGTCCGGGCCCGCTAATGCTCACAGCGGCGTCCGCACGTTTTCACTCGCGTGCGCTGAACAAGAAGGACGAAGCCGAGCAAGGAAGCACATCTCAACGCTAACGCCATTCTCGCACTCCGCGTCCCGCCGCACGTGAGGCGTTCTCGACGCGGTGGTAGCCTAAGGCGTCGTGTCCCGCAGTCGTCAGTACGATCAAGCAGGGCTATTCGACCCGGTGTCGGAACCGAGCCAGCGCGTGGACGGCCCAGCTGGGCCTGGCGAAGCGGCCCCCACGGTGACGAACGTCGATCTGCGGACTAGTGGGGCTGAGGCCATGACGTCCTCACCGGAGGAGCTCGAGCGCCTCAAGGAGATCCTCGAGAGCAGTGGTAATTACCGGGTGCTGCGCCGGTCGGGAGCCACGAGGGTATTCACGCCCACCGACTCGGCAGCGGTCGACGGGCTTCACCGTGGCGTGTACCTCGACGTCGAGACGACCGGCTTAGACAGCAGCGACAAGATCATCGAGTTGGGCTTGGTCGTCTTCGAGTACGACGCGACGGGCACGGTTTACCGTGTGGTCGATGAGCTCGACGAGTTCGAAGACCCTGGAAGACCATTGCCCCAAGCGATCGTCGAACTTACCGGGATTACCGACGAGCAGGTAAGGGGACGTAGCATCAGCGACACCGAGGTGGCGCGTGTAGCGGCCGGCGCCGACCTCGTTATCGCTCACAACGCCGGCTTCGATCGGCCCATTGTTGAGAAGCGCTTCCCGTTTTTCAAGGCGGCAGCGTGGGCGTGTTCGGTAATGGACGTCGACTGGAGTCGGGCCGGGATCCGCAACCGCAAGCTCGAGTACCTAGCCATGATGCGTGGTTTCTACTTCGACTCCCACCGCGCCATCAACGACTGTCTCGCCGGCGTCGAGTTGCTTTCGTCGGCTTTAGCTCCCGAGGCCGAAGAGACGGCGTTGGCCAACCTACTCGCCAACGCCCGGCGTGAGGGCGTTAGGTGATGGGCCGAGAGTAGTCCGTTCGAGTCGAAAGACCTGCTCAAGAGTAGAAAGTACCGCTGGAACGCCACAGCCAAGACGTGGTGGCGCGACCTGTTCGCGGACGAGCACGACGCCGAGCTCGACTGGCTAGCAGGCAGCGTCTATCCCCAGCGTCGCGCTCTCCCCTATCTCCGAGTCGACGCCACGCTACGTTACTCCAGTCGATTACCCGGCGCGCCTCCAAGAGACGCCTTGCGCAAGTAGTTGATGTCGTTGCGTGCGCGCCATAGCGTTATGGCGGAACTGCTTTGCGCTGGCCAGTCCTTCTTCAGCGGTTAGTCGGAGGTCGCGATTTCACGATTTCGCTAGGGCTCTTGACGCTCACCCTCGCCAAGGCCACCTCCAACGGTGTGAACGCAAGCGCGTCCCCTGGCAGCAACTCGACGTTGCGCCAACCGGTGGCGAGGTAGTTGAGCACCGAAGCCAGTTGGACATCGCTGAGATGGTTCCAAGACGGCATGACGCCGTGGTAGCGCTCACCCGCGACCGACAGTTCGCCGCTCATCCCGTTGAGCACGACTGCTAGCAGGTACTCCCGGCCGCCCTCCTCCCACAGCAACGCGGGCACGGTTCCTGCCAGCGCGGGCACTGCGGTCCTTACCCCTGTGCCGGTGACCTGATGACAGGCGGCGCAGTTGGCCGCATAGACCGCCTTGCCAAGGCGGGTGTCGACCAAGTCGACCGGCACTCCCTGCGCCGCAGCTGGCGAAAGGACAACCCACGCCGCGGTCGACAGCGCTACTAGTAGCGAGCCGAGTAGCAGCCACCAAGGACCCCTGCGGTGCGGCGCGAACGGGGCGGACACCTTAGTCATCGAGACTTGTCGAGGAACGCCCGGACCTCGGCCAGTGGCCAGGTGTTCACGACGTCGGCCGTCGTCAACCAGGCCCGCCTGGCCTGCGAGACACCCAAGGGCATGGTGGCCAGGCCCAGCGTGCTGTGGGCGTCGGTGTTGATGATGACCTTCAGGCCCGCGGCGACCGCGGCCCGCAATTGGACGTCGCTAAGGTCGAGCCGGTTGGGGGAGGCGTTGTGCTCTACGGCGACCCCGTTGGCGGCGCAGGCGGCGAACACCTTGTCGAAGTCGAGTTCGATTGGATCGCGTCTGCCGATCAGTCGGCCAGTGGGATGCGCGAACACGTTCACAGCGGAGTGCGATAGCGCCTTGACCACACGCGCGGTCTGGTCGCTGCGACCAAGCTCGAAGTAGCTGTGGACGCTAACCAGGACGATGTCAAGGCGCTCTAACCACTCATCGGAGAGATCGAGCGTTCCGTTTTTGAGGATGTCAACCTCCATGCCGCGCAGGACCGAAATATCGCCTGGCTCGGCGTCCTTGGTGAGCGCGACCAGCTCTTGGTGTTGACGAGCCAGTTTCTCCTCGGTGAGCCCACCCTGCACGACCAGCGAGCCGCTATGGTCGGTCACCGCCATGTAGTCGTAACCGAGTGCGGTACAGGCCGCCATCATCTCGCTTAGCGACTGCTTGCCGTCTGACCAGGTGGTGTGCAAGTGCAGGTCGCCGCGCACATCAGACGCCTTGATCAAGCGAGGCAGACGGCCGGCAGCCGCCGCCTCTACCTCGCCAGTACCCTCGCGCAGTTCGGGTTCGATGTACGCCAGGCCGAGCGCTCGGTAGATCTCGGCTTCGTCCTGGCCAGCGAGCAGCTTCCCGCCCCGGCGGTCGCGGCCGGGTTCGCCACCCTCGACCAGCCCGTACTCGTTGAGGTGCCAGCCCCTGTCGAGCGCTAGCTGACGTAGGGCGACGTTGTGCTCCTTGGAGCCGGTGAAGTACAGCAGGGCAGCCCCGAAGCTGCCGTCGGCGACGACCCGCAGGTCCACCTGCACCCCATTGAACAGCTCCACGCTGGTCTTCGTGGGGCCGCTGCCGAGCACGGTGGCGAC